>CAZVLJ010000046.1:0-21535 GCA_964627825.1 uncultured Rikenella sp.
GGTTCGAGCCCCAGCTGGATCACGAGGCAGCGATAGGCTGCCTTTTTTTGTTATTCTGCTCCCGAACCCGCCACCCCTGCAATCTGACAGCTCCCTAAAATGATCCACCGGATCATTTATTAACGGTCGCTTCGGTTCGAGCCCCAGCTGGATCACGAGGCAGCGATAGGCTGCCTTTTACAATTCTTTATCCCCAGCGGGGAAGTAACACATGTGGGCTCACCCTCTGCAATGCTGTACACCTGGGGAAGTAATTCAAGGGTGCACCTTCTGCAATGCTGTAAGCCATACGGGCTATATTGTCAACACGATTGTCCTTCTGATTACCAGATAACTGTTGCGTGCAGCTCATAAAGAATTGTATAACTGAACTTTGAAGTTGATGTTCCCCATATGGGATCAAGCATTGTAGCAGCCTGAGACAATAAAAGGCTGTCCCCATCGGACAACCTTTTATTTTTTGTCTGTGTGTTACAGTTACTTCGACAGAACCGGTATCTGTCTGCTGATCGACTCCTCAAGAGAGATAAGGGTTTCGGTCCGGGTAATGCCGGGGATGGCCTGTATCTTTTCTGTCAGGACCTCGCGCAGATGCTCATTGTCATGAGTATAGACCTTGATAAACAATGAGTAGTTACCGGTTGTATAGTGACACTCAATGACTTCAGGTATGTCCTTCAGTTTATTGATCACCTCCTTATATTTACCCGGATTATCGAGATACAGACCTATGTATGCACAGGTCCTGAATCCGACAAGGATAGGGTCAACTTTAAATTCAGATCCCTTTATTACACCCATCCTGATCAGTCGCTGAACCCTCTGATGGATAGCCGCGCCTGACACGTTGCAATCGCGTGCAACCTCCAGATACGGTATTCTCGCATTCTTAGTTATGATGTCCAGGATCTTTCTGTCCAGATTGTCAATTTGCAAATTTTCTGCCATGATTGCTTTCTATAATTTAGTCAATGAATACAATTCCGCCTATAAAGTTACAAATTTAAAGCAAATTGAATTTATATCCTATTTATTATACCGGTAATTCTTCTGACAGAATCAAGATTTTTTTCAACAAGGAATTTCTGAATACCGTTTAAAACTTCTATACCTGTGCGTGGTTCGATGAAAGAGGCTGTTCCCACCTGGATGGCGGTAGCCCCTGCCATCATAAATTCGAGGGCATCGTCAGCATTCATGATCCCTCCCAGGCCGATAACGGGAATAGTGACAGCCCGTGCTACCTGCCATACCATCCTGAGGGCCACAGGTTTGACTGCCGGCCCCGATAATCCTCCGGTAATAGTGGAAAGCTTTGGTTTCATGGTTGCCACATCCACAGCCATTCCCAGCAGGGTATTGATCAGGGAGACTGCTTCAGCTCCCTCCTCCTCAGAGATACGGGCGAACTCAGTAATATCCGTCACATTGGGTGAAAGTTTCACAATAAGAGTTTTGCTGTAGACATTACGGACGGCTGCAATAACCTCCCGGGCTGAGGCGGGATTTGTCCCGAAGATCATCCCGCCTTTCTTCACATTTGGGCAGGAGATATTAAGTTCGATGGCCGGAATTGCATTGAGGCGCTGAAGTCGACCCGAGAGTTCGACATAATCCTCAATTGTATTGCCATTTACATTGACAATTACATTCGTTTCATATTCTGCAAGGCGGGGATAGATAATCTTTTCGAAATAATCGATACCCTTATTCTGCAGGCCTACTGCATTGAGCATTCCCGATGCTGTTTCTGCCATTCGCGGGTAGTCATTGCCTTCCCTGGGCTCTAGCGTTGTACCTTTCACGATTATAGCCCCGAGTTCTGAAAGATCCATGAAATCATCCAGTTCGGCCCCGTACCCGCATGTCCCTGAGGCAAGCATGACGGGATTACGCATTTCCAGCGATCCGATTCTTATCCTGAGGTCTGCCATTTCAGATGGTTTATATTGAATACCGGGCCATCAGTGCAGGAACAGAGGTTACCGGAGGTTGTGGGCACAATGCAGCAGAGGCATATTCCCATTCCGCAAGCCATAAGGTTCTCAAGCGATACCTCACAGAAGATTTTTCTGCGGCTACACTCGGCAGCTATTGCCTTCATCATCGGTCCCGGACCGCAGCAGTAGACCCTGTCCCACTCCTGCTCCCTGAATGCGGGAATGCCGGTCACGAAACCCTTATAGCCTTGAGAACCGTCCTCTGTAGATATCCATACCGGTCCCAGATTAGAAAATTCAGTGTATTCAAGAATCCTGGAATGATTCCTGAAACCGAGGGCAAAGTAAGGCTGAACGCCCGATTCACTTATTTTTCTGGCGAGGTAGAGCAGCGGAGCCATCCCGCATCCGCCACCTGTGAGAAGCACCTTCTCACCCGGTAAAGGAAGGGTGAATGAATTGCCCAGGGGGTAGATCAGGTTAAGCCTGTCACCCGGTGCCAGGCGAGACATTCGTTCAGTGCCAGGCCCGGCAACCTGCACAAGAAGAGAAATGGTGGCGGAGAATGGATCAACGTCGTGCACAGAGAGCGGTCTGCGGAGAAAGGTGGCAGGACTGTCATTTACCAGCGCCTGTACGAACTGTCCCGGTTTTATTTCAGGTAATCCGCCCGGCGATTTGACTTTAAGGACAAAGAAGCCCTCTGTCAGCTGCCTGTTCTCAGTAACCGTAAGATCCTCAACCCGCTTTTTCATATCGCCGCTTTGACAGCAAAAATAGAAAATTTGAGGTAATCCTGTCAGGATGGAAGATATTCAGTAAAGGTTTTGTCAGAATAAAACATTATTATCCTGGTGATGCGTCGGCCGGTCATATCAGATGGACCAGAGTGATCTGTTTTGCCTTCAAAGGCCATTACAGAGTCCTCTAACGCTTCTTCAGTTGACTGTGGGGTATCAGTCGGCTCATTCTCTGTTTCGTCCTCTGATAGGCTCTGAGGCATCTCTTCACTGAAGAGAGTAGGCTGGGATACACTGCTGTACATCGGACCACGTCCGAACAGCAACCATTCCGCGGATAGGGAAGAATACCTGTGCAGCATCTTAATCACAAAATCAAGGCTGGGATTGTTTCGCCCGGAGAGAATATGTGAGATCCCCGAAGCCTGAACACCTATTTCCTCTGCAAATTGAGCGTAACTCTTGTTTTCATTCTGCAAAAAGGTCTGAATCCGATCTTTCATAATGTAATTCTGCTTTTTACAAATGTAAATAAATAACAGTTTACATGTGTCATTTAATTGAGTTTACATTTGTAATCCAATGATATCCTCCTGTTTAAAGCAACTTAAATCTCATGTCATAACTGCGCGCCAGAAGATCCTGTCTATTATAATAATTACTATAGTTTAGATTACTATTTTAATTGACTATAAGCTACATATGCATTATTAAAATGCAAAATCTAATGAATTATACCGCTTATCATATTTGCAATCTTAATCATATATTTATATAAATGTGATTATTGTTTGATAATTAGCATATTATGATGATTAATGAGAGCTATAAATAAAACATTACAGGATTACATCAGTCTGCATTACAAATGTAAATTATTTCTTTATTCTTATAAGCTTGACTGGCGTTTACATTTGTAATTTGACAGCCAGGCAGGGGGGAATGGTTATTGCTTTCTTCTCCTTTTATACAACTCCCTGAGAATTCATTATTTTTAAGTTGTCTGTACCGTCACATGAAATATTAAATTCTGTAAACATAATTTATAACATCTTTTACAGAGTAATCTTTTAATTATCTTCATCCGCGAAAGGATAAAGCGCATTTTCAATCGGATCCGGAATTAACAATTAGCATATGGTAAAAAGAAAATTCTCTCTTGCCATGCATTGGCAGATACTTATCATGCTGGCACTGGGTGGTCTGTTTGGTTATTTTTTCCCTCATCTTACGAAGTACACCAACTGGATGGGTGAAATATTCCTTCGGGGACTGAACATGGTTATTGTTCCGCTCATTTTCTGTTCTATCATGACTGGTGTTGCGAGTGTGGGTACTGCAGAGAACCTGGGCCGGTTAGGATTGAAAACCATGGGATTCTATATCCTCTCAACTTTTCTGGCCATAGTCACAGGGTTTCTGCTCGTCCAACTGATAAAGCCTGGTATAGGGGCTGATCTGGGTCTGCAGGTTCCTTTAGAGGAGATTTCGACCGGCAAGGAGAGTTTCGGACAGACGCTTATCAATATAGTTCCCACAAATATTGTCAAGGCGATGTCAGAGGCTCATATGCTTTCAATCATCTTCTTTGCGATCCTGGCAGGGTTCTTCGTCACGCGTGTAGGTGAGAAATCAAGGGTGGCGCTTGTTGATGTAGTCAATGCGATCCTGGACGTTATAATGAAGATCACTCTCTTTGTTATCAGATTTACCCCCCTGGGAGTCTTCAGCATCATTGCCAAGGTACTCTCCCAGCAGATAAACAGCGGGAACCAGGTAGGTGAAGTGATCGGCAGTATGGGTATTTATTTTCTTACCGTAGTGCTCGGCCTGGTGATCCAGGGATTTGTTACCCTTCCATTGCTTGTAAAGTTCCTTGGCAGGGCCAATCCGATGAAGCATCTGAGAAACATGTCAACAGTAATATTAACAGCGTTCTCCACATCTTCCTCCAACGCTACGCTGCCTCTTTCCATGGAGACTGTTGAGACCAAGAACGGTGTCTCGAACAAGATTGCCAGCTTCACTCTGCCTCTGGGTGCAACTATAAACATGAACGGAACCGCCCTCTATGAATGTGTGGCAGTGATGTTCATAGCTCAGGCTTACGGCATAGACCTGACGTTGGGTCAGCAGCTGGTCATTGTCTTTACTGCTCTGCTTGCAGCCATAGGATCTGCCGGTATACCCATGGCCGGTCTGGTAATGATGGCAGTAGTACTCAATGCCGTGGGATTACCACTTGAAGGAATCGGATTGATCCTGGCCGTGGACCGTATACTCGACATGTTCCGGACGGCCATCAACGTTTACGGTGACACCTGCGGCGCAGTAATCATTGCTAAGTCAGAAGGAGAAGAGCTCCTGGTATAGTTGTCAGTTGGCAGTCAATAAATTAGTTAAAAGTGCTGACTGCAGACAGTTCAGGCAAGATACAGCAGGCAGTAGTGTAATATCTGTCGTACAGATTTAAGATTCAAACACTCTTGCATATTGCCTGATGCCTGCTGCCTTCATTATCCTCATCCGCAGTCGCCGCCGCAGCCGCTGTTCTTGCTGCCACATGAGGAGCAGCCGCCGGCTGATGGGACCATCAGTTCCTCCGGGGTTGCTTCACGTACACCCACTACCTTTCCGGAAAAATGGAGGTCAGTACCGGCAAGTGGATGGTTGAAATCCATCTTCACGAAAGCATCTCCAATCTCAACAACCACACCGTTCATGCGGTTGCCCTGGGAGTCCATCATAGGCACGGTGTTGCCAACATAGCAAACCTCACTCCGGAGGACGCCTTCATCCTCAAATATATTCCTGGGAAGATTTATTACCATTTCTTCGCGTGCCTCACCATAGGCATCTGCAGCAGGAAGGCTGAATTCAAATGAAGTCCCCTCTTCCAGCCCTGCCAGGTTTGCCTCGAATGCCGGAAGGAGCCGGCCTGCCCCGAAAACAAATCCCAGAGGAGCAGCCTCCTCTACCGTTTCAATCACCCTGCCATCCCTGTCACCCTCGTGGAGGGTATAAACGAGCGAAGCAAATCTGTTGTTCTCAATTTTCATAATTACTTTATTTAAAATACTTTAAAATAAATCATATCAATTAAAAGTAGAATTCTATCCTGATCTCCGGAGTATCATGCAACCCGTACTCATTACCAGTAATACTCCAGAGGAATGTGATATTAAGGCTTGATCTTTTCCCAGCCTTTTGTGATAGCCCTGCTCCTACCAGGAAACTGCCATAATACATGCGGCCCGAGCCTTCCGGCTCAGTTGTGAAAAAGGCTCGTTCAAGGCTGAGCGCTTCATATTCCGCATGGGTGAAGATTCCGGTATTCATCCCGATAGGAATTATATTGTTCAGATCCTGTATCAGCGTCAGCTGCGTCATTGCCCGCGCGCCGTAGATTGTGGTTCTCCCGAACGGATCCTTAAAGTACTGAAATGACGGTCCTGCTCCTACGGCAATCCTTGGGAGAAGCCATATACCTGCTATGGGGGCCACCTCGATATTCGTTACCGTCCCGAACTGCAATCCAAACGAGCCTCCGAAGAAGAGTCGCTGCCTCAGCGGAGGAGTGCCTTCCCCTGTTGTCTTCTCAATTTCCTGTCCGGCCAGTCCTGCAGCCATCATTAGGAAAACCACAATTGTCAGGATCTTTCTCATAATATCCATTAACCTCATTTTGAGGCTACAAATAAAATCAAAAAACAGTAAATTTACAGTAAATGACCTGATTAAATAACGATTAACCTCACTATTACACTGACAATAAGATGAATATAGTTATTACCGGATCTTCCTCGGGTATTGGTCGCGAAGTAGCCCTTCGTCTCTCGGATTACCCGCAGAACAGAATCTATTCAATTGCCCGCGACAAAAAGTCACTGGAAAGCCTCGCTGGCGACTCGAGAAATAATAATATAATAGCAGTGTCCATGGATATCACCTCCGGCCAATCATCGCTCAGGGAGCTTAAAAACAGGCTCAAACGGGAAATCGGCAAGCTGGATATCCTGATAAACAACGCCGGTCACCTGGTGAACAAGCCTTTTGAGGATCACAGTGAAGCTGACATAGCATCAACCCTTTCGGTGAATTTTGTCTCGGCAGCAATGCTGACGTCTGAGCTGCTGCCACTCATGGAACGAGGGTCGCATGTAGTAAACATTGGCAGCATGGGAGGATTTCAGGGCAGTCTCAAGTTCCCGGGTCTCTCGTGGTACAGTGCCACAAAGGGTGCACTGGCCATTCTTACCGAGTGTCTGGCAGCGGAATATTCAGAGCGGGGCATCTCATTCAACTGTCTCTGTCCGGGTGCCGTACAGACAGAGATGTTCGGCAGGGCCTTCCCCGGCTTCACCGCACCTGTGTCAGCTGCTGACATGGCATCATTCATAGCCGATTTTGCCATTAATGGCAACAAATTCTTCAACGGCAAGATATTGCCGGTGGCGTTGTCAGCGCCATAAGAAGGTCTGCCGCCTTTGGCAGCCGTCCTTCGGTCGTGCAGTCTTGCGGATGTGTCGGAGCAAAGCGGAGATTCCGACCGGGAGGTCGGGACGGTCTTTCAGTCGTACGGTACGGTCCGGAGATCAAAAAAGAGCCAAGGTTATTCAGGCATCGTCAATTGACTAATCGACTATCGAAAATCGACAATCATAATTCCTGTCTCATCCTTTGTATTCCTTAACTGAAATTCGGCCGGTAATGGCCAGGTATCCATTGAAGGCCAAGGCTTTAAGTTCATCCTCGCCAGGATAGACAAATACCGGGGCTATATGGTTTACCATTGCCTTTATTCTCTCCACATGAGGATTGTCATATGCCAGTCCTCCGGTCAGAATTATTGAGTCCACCTCCCCGCGCAATACAGCTGACATAGCTCCTATTTCCCTGGCTGTCTGGTAGCTGCACCCTTCTATGACCAGAGTTGCATGAGCGTCACCCTCCTTGGCCCGTTTTGATGCCTCCATGAAGCTGTTGGTACCAAGATATGCCACCATACCTCCCTTTCCGGCAAGCATGGCCCTCACATCAGCCGGTGAATACTTTCCGCTCAGGCATAGTTCTGCCAGCTGCCAGGCAGGCAATCCGCCGCTGCGCTCGGGTGAATATGGACCATCGCCATTGAGGGCATTGTTGACATCAATCACCCTGCCCCTGCGGTGAGCGCCCACGCTTATCCCCCCGCCCATGTGTGCCACTATCAGGTTAAGGTCTTCATACTCTTTCCCTATTGTGGAAGCATAGATCCTTGCCACTGCTTTCTGGTTCAGGGCATGAAAGATCGACCGCCTGCTTATAAGGGGGTGTCCCGAGAGTCTGGCAACAGGCTCCAGTTCATCAACCACCACAGGATCAACAATATAAGCCCTGGCATTGGGTAATGGACCTGCAATCTTATCAGCCAGCAGCGCGCCCAGGTTGCTGGCATGTTCACCGTTGACAGCTTCAGACAGGTGTTTACTCATAATCTCATTTACCTCATAGATTCCTGATTCAATTGGATTCACAAGTCCCCCCCTGCCCACAACAGCGGCAACCTCCTTCAGATCTGTTCCTGCCTCCTTCAGTGCTTCCGTTATCACCCTGTACCGGAATGGCAGCTGGTCTGTCATTCTCTGGTATGGTGCCAACTCCCCGGCAGTGTGTCTCAATGTCTGTTCAAGTACCTGTTCTGTCCCGGCATACATAGCAAATTTGGTGCTTGTGGAGCCGGGATTTATTGCCAGTATAAGTTTTTCTTTCATCAGTTTCATCTGTTTTGCGGAGCCATGAGGCATGAAAGAGCCACGCAGTAGTATTTTGAGAGTTCGCTCTCGCTTCTTGACATCAGCACCACCGGTTTTAATGTGCCGCATATCATCCCGGCCAGTTCTCCTCCCGCGAAGAGCATCAGTCCCTTGTAAAAGGGGTTGCAGGCTTCGAGTGAAGGGAACAGCAGGATATCTGCATCACCGGCTACGGGCGTATCCACGCCCTTTATCTTAATGCTTGCCGGATCACAGGCCAGGAAGAGATCCAGCGGACCGTCCATAATGCAGTTTGCAATCTCACCGCTGTTGGCCATCCTGCACATCTCAGAATAATCAAGGGTGTTGGGAAAACGCTCGCTCACCTTCTCCGAAGCGCCAATAAGGGCCACCCGTGGTTTTTCAATACCGAACCTGCGGGCCATTTCAATTGCATAGTGGGCCATAGCTACCTTCTGTTCAAGGTTTGGGAAGGGAATAACTGCTGTATCGGTAATAAAGAGAAGCTTATTGTATGCAGGTATCTCCACTGCGCAGGCATAACTCATCACTGCCCCGGGAGGCAGGAGACCCTTCTCTTTGTCAAGTACAGCCCTGAGGAACTTATCAGTACCCACGAGACCCTTCATGACTATATCAGCCTCCCCGGACCGGGTCATGGAAACAGCTATCTCTGCAGCGCTCTTCTCATCAGCTGCTTCAATGATCGTAAACCGCCCGGGATCAGCCCCCTTATCCTGGCAGGTACTGAGTAGGCGATCGCGCTGACCGATCATAATCGCCTCAACAAAACCCTCATTGACAGCACGATACAGTGAGCCGACCGTATTGGGATCCTGTGCCCAGGCAACGGCTATTTTCCTTTTTACTCCTGACAACCTGACGGCGTCAGCCATCTGCCCGAGGGTGGTGATCATATCACTCCTGTCTGGATATTGCTGCAGCAAGAACTATGCTGTCATACTTGGCCTGGTCAGAGTCACTTCTGGATGTAAGTACTATAGGGGCTGTGGCTCCCAGTATCACGGCTGCCACGCCGGCGTGTGCGAAGAAAACAAGCGATTTATAAAGTACGTTGCCCACCTCTATATCCGGCATCAGCAACAGGTCGGTATCACCTGCCACATCACTCCTGATGCCTTTATGGGTGGCACTCTCGAGGCTGATGGCGTTATCAAATGCCAGTGGACCGTCAATGATGCAATGCCTTATCTGTTCACGCTGGTTCATCTTGGATAACAGCGCAGCGTCAAGGGTGGCCTGCATGTTCTCACTTACCATCTCCACTGCTCCGAGCACAGCCACTTTTGGCATCTCAATTCCAAGCCTGTTCAGGCAGGCAACCGAATTATTCACGATGGCTATCTTTTCCTGAAGGTTGGGAGCAATATTCATTGCCACGTCAGTTACAGCAATAAGCTTGTGGTAAGCCCCAACCTCAAAGATTGCGAAATGTGACAGCAGAGAGCCGGATCTCAGTCCCCATTCCTTGTTCAGCACACCCTTGAGCAAAGAAGAGGTCCCTACTTTGCCCTTCATCAGGATGTCAGCCTGATTGCTTCGCACCATCCTCACAGCAATTTCCACCGACATCTCCGTGTCAGGCTCATGCACTACCCTTATTCCGCTGATATCCAGGTCATTCTCAGAGGCAATCCTCTGTATTGAATCCCTGTCGCCAACCAGTATAGGTTCAATAAATCCGTCGCGTGCGGCCATAAGGACCGATGAGAGTGAGTTCTGATCCTGCGCCGCCGCAAGCACCAGTCTTCTGGTGGGTTTGTCAACGAGCAGTTGCTTAAGTTCAGACAGGTGCTTTAAAACCATGATATGCAGTTTTTAGTGAGTATGTTTCTCTACTATTGCTTTAGTATCGGAAGCAATCACGAATTCCTCATCTGTGGTGACCACCATCACCTTGACCTTTGATGAGGGAATTGAGATAACCAGGTCCTGGCTCTTTATACCGTGGTTAACTTCCTCATCAATCTCAATGCCCAGGTAATCCATTCTTTCACATATCATTCTGCGCGCATTGAAGTCGTTCTCTCCCACCCCTGCTGTAAAGATAAGCAGATCCAGACCATTCATTGCTGCAACATATGCGCCAATGAATTTCTTTATCTTGTAAGCATACATATTGAGGGCCAGCATGGCTTTGGGATTGCCCTCCCTGGCTGCAGTCTCCAGGTCGCGCATATCCGAAGAGAGCTGTGAAATGCCTGCCACGCCGCTCTTCTTATTTATCATATTATTTACACCACTAACGCTAAGTTCCTCCTTGTCAGCCAGATAGAGCAGAACACCGGGATCTATTTCGCCCGTCCGTGTTCCCATGATCAGTCCGTCAACCGGGGTGAAGCCCATTGACGTATCTATCGATTTACCGTTTTCAACGGCAGTGATTGATGCCCCGTTACCAAGATGGCATGTGATTATTTTGGACTTATGTATGTCCATATTAAGTAATCTGCAGGCCTTTTCAGCCACGAACCTGTGGCTTGTCCCGTGGAATCCGTACTTGCGGATACGGTACTTCTCATAGTACTCGTAGGGGATGGCATACATGAAGGCGTAATCAGGCATTGTCTGGTGGAATGAGGTATCGAAGACAGCCACCTGCGGTATCCCCGGCAACAGTTTCTCGCAGGAAAGTATACCTTTAAGATGTGCCGGATTGTGCAACGGTGCCAGTTCCGAGCACTTTTCAATATCGCGCTTGACGTCATTGTCAATGAGAACTGATTCCTTGAAGTTTTCTCCGCCATGAGCAACGCGGTGCCCCACTGCCTTTATCTCGGAGATGGTTTTGATAACACCATGGACCGGGTGCACAAGTGCCTCCATCACCATATTGATACCAACGGTGTGGTCCGGGATATCGAGCACTATCTTATAATTGTCCTTGCCTGTCGGCTTGTGTGTAAGTATGCCGTCGGTTATGCCGATCCTTTCAAGCAGTCCTTTCGCCAGCACCCTGGCGTTGTCTTTCATGTCAAAAAGCTGATACTTGATTGATGAGCTGCCGCAATTGAGTACGAGAATATTCATGTTTTCCGGTTATTACATGGTTAAGCCGGCTGCCTGGTTGGCGGTTATGGCTACTACGTTAATTATGTCACTGACGGAGCATCCCCTTGAGAGATCGTTGATGGGGGCTGCCATACCCTGCAGCACCGGTCCTACTGCCTGTGCGTGTGCCAGTCTTTCAACCAGCTTATATGCTATATTGCCGCATTCGAGGTTAGGAAACACGAGGACATTGGCCCTGCCTGCTATCTTGCTGCCGGGAGCCTTTTTCTGCCCTATGGCTTCAATCAGTGCTGCATCAGCCTGAAGCTCACCCTCAAACATGAATTCCGGAGCCATCTCCCTTGCCATCTTCGTGGCACTCACCACCTTGTCAACCAGCGGGTGCTTTGCGCTGCCCATGGTTGAGAAACTGAGCAGGGCAACCTTGGGATCAATACCCACGATAGTTTTAGTTGTGCGGGCCGTGGCCACAGCAATCTCGGCCAGTTCCCTGTCTGTCGGATCGGGATGGACTGCACCGTCGGCGAAGACTATGATACCGTCTGCACCGAACTCCTTATCCTTCAATATCATAATGAATGCACCCGAGACCACTGAGATTCCCGGAGCGGTCTTAACAATCTGAAATGCCGGCCTTAGTACATCGCCGGTGGTGTTCCTTGCTCCTGCCACTTCACCGTCAGCGTCGCCGCTCTTGATCATCATTACTCCCAGGTAAAGCGGATCCTCTATCAGCTTAGATGCCTCCTCAACGTTAAGTCCCTTGTTCTTACGCAGTTCAACCATCAGATCGATGTACTGCTTCTTCTTCGGATGATCAACCGGATCTATTATCTCTGCCTTACCTATGTTCTTCAGACCAAACGAGTCTGCCAATGCCATTATCTCACCGGGATTCCCGAGCAGTGTGATTCGTGCTATGTCTTCGGCCAGCACTGCGTCCGCCGCCTTCAGAGTCCTCTCCTCCGTTCCCTCGGGCAATACTATTTTTTTGTTATGCCTTTTGGCATTCATTTTGATCTGTTCAAGCAATTCCATTGGATATCAATAATTTAGTTAATTATACGTGTGGGGATAAAAGTACGAAAAAAGTGTAATCCCGCAATTGTCAACTATATGATTAAAGTCAGAATTTTCAAATTTTAGGTGTTTTTTTTCGAAAACACTGTTACGGCTCTGCCGCGAAGCCGTCAAATCACTATCTTTGATCCGGAATTTACAACGATGGATGAACTACTCACAATGACAACCAAAGCTTTGCTTAACCTGGACCTTGAGGGAGAGGTGCGCGCTGACAGGAGCTCGAGGCTCATGTATGCCACCGATGCCTCTATATACAGGGAAGAGCCGCTGGCAGTTGTCTATCCTCACCACGCCGCAGATCTAAAAAAGATCCTGGCGTTTGCCGCGAAGCACAGCATTGGCATCATCCCTAGGGCAGCAGGAACGTCACTGGCAGGTCAGGTTGTAGGCTCGGGGATTGTGGCCGACCTCTCGCGACACTTCGGCAAAATTTTGGAAATCAACGCTGAAGAACGATGGGTCAGGATGGAGCCAGGGGTGGTTCCCGATGAGCTCAACGCTATTCTGTACAGTCACGGGCTTCTCTTCGGGCCGGAGACTTCTACCTCCAACAGGTGCAACATGGGTGGTATGATCGGTAACAATGGTTGCGGACTGCACTCCCTTGTCTACGGGTCAGTAAGGGATCATATCATTGAGGTTACGGCAATTCTCCATGACGGCACAGAGGTCACCTTTGGTGAGCTTACCGGTGAACAGTACAGGCAGAAATGCACCCTGCAAACCGCTGAAGGAGAGATATACAGGGAGATTGACCGCATCATGTCAGACCCTGAAAACCGTGATGCCATCAGGCGTGACTACCCTGACTATACGATTCCCCGCCGTAACACCGGTTATGCCCTTGACGACCTGTTACACAGCGAGCCCTTCACCCCCGGATCAGGCAGGGGCATCAACCTGGCACGGCTGATCACCGGCTCCGAGGGAACCCTGGCACTGGTAACGGAGGTAAAGATGGGGCTTGTTCCCCTCCCGCCGACTGAGAAGGCCCTGTCATGCGTTCACCTGAAGCATCGCCACGAGGCCTTCCGTGCCAATCTCATCGCCCTGAAACACCGGCCATGGGCTGTGGAGCTGATTGACAACAACATTCTCTCACTGGCAGCCACCGTAGAGAGCCAGAAACGAAACAGGTTCTTCATCGAGGGCGAACCGGGTGCATTGCTTATAGTTGAGTTCTGTGCTGATGACCGCGAGGAGATACTGGCTTCAGCACGCGAGATGGAAGCTGAGATGCGGGCTGAAGGACTGGGATATGCCTTCCCGCTCGTCTGGGGTAATGATGTGAAGAGGGTATGGGACCTGCGCAAGGCCGGCCTGGGTATCCTGTCAAATATGCCCGGCGATGCGAAGCCGATATCCCTGATAGAGGACTGTGCAGTTGACGTGCACCGGCTGGGCGATTTTGTGGAGGATATTGAAGAGATGCTTGCCTTGTACGGCAAAGAGTCTGTATATCATGCACATATAGGCACCGGAGAGCTTCATATACGGCCTCTCATCAACCTTAAGGATGCTGAAGAGGCAAAGCTGCTGCGCACCATCGCAGAAGAGACTGCCCGCATAGTAAAGAAGTACCGGGGTTCAATGAGCGGCGAGCATGGTGACGGAAGGCTGAGAGGTGAATTCATACCGCTGATTATCGGCAAGCACAATTATGAGCTCAACAGGCGCCTCAAGAAGTGCTTTGATCCTCACGGCATCCTCAACCCGGGAAAGATTACCGACACACCTGCCATGGACAGCTCACTCCGTTATGAGCCTGGCAGACCCACACCGGAGCTGAAGACTTATTATGACTTCTCTGAGAGCGGCGGCATGGTGCGTGCCGCGGAGAAGTGCAACGGATCTGGCGACTGCCGCAAGAGCAGCGCCATCGGAGGCACCATGTGCCCCAGCTACATGGCCACGGGCGACGAGCGGCTCACCACCCGCGCACGTGCCAACATAATAAGAGAGATGCTTCATGCTGACAGGCATAATCTCTGGGACAGCCGCGAGATATATGAGATACTCGACCTGTGCCTGGCATGCAAGGGATGCAGCAGCGAGTGTCCATCAGGCGTTGACATTGCCAGGCTGAAATCGGAATTCCTGCAGCACTATAACGATGTGCACCCACCATCACTGCGCACACGGTTGATAGCCTCGCTGCCAAGGATCTACAGCCTCTTTTCATTCATGCCCGGCATCTTCAATACCATTGCCTCTGCCAGGTTCACATCACTGATAATCAAAAAGGTAACCGGCTTTGCAACCGCCCGGAGCATACCGCGTCTGGCTCCTCAGACCTTCAGGCACTGGCTGAAAAAGAACCTGGTACAATTAAATCCGGCCACCCCCATCGGGGAGGTCTGCCTCTTTGTGGATGAATTCACAAATCATAATGACCTGGAAGCAGGCATTGCCACGGCCCGGTTGCTTACCCGTCTCGGCTACCATATCACCGTCACCGCCAATGCTGCCAGTGCGCGCACCTATATATCCAAAGGATTCCTCCGCAAAGCGAAGAAACTGATAATCAGGAATATTACAATCTTCTCACCGCTTGTCTGCGAATCCTGCCCGCTTATTGGCATAGAGCCCTCCGCCATACTGGGTTTCAGGGATGAGTTCCCGGATCTTGCCGGAGAGAAGCACCGGCCTGAGGCAGTGAGACTGGCGAAGTACACTTATACTCTTGAGGAGTTTATTGCCATGGAGTTCAGTGCGGGGAAGATTAAAAGTGAGATGTTCACCGATGAACCTGCCGAGGTGCTGGTCCACGTGCATTGCCAGGAGAAGGCGGTCACCACTTCTGCCCCCACGCTGGCAGCGCTGGGCATACCTGCAAACTATATGGTCAGGGAGATACCCTCGGGTTGTTGCGGCATGGCAGGCGCTTTTGGATATGAGAAAGAGCATTTTGATCTCTCACAGAAGGTAGGTGAGCTTGTCTTGTTTCCCGAGGTGCGAAAGGCATCTGACACCACCATCATCGTTGCTCCGGGCACCAGCTGCCGTCACCAGGTGAAGGACGGGACCGGCAGGATCGCACTCCATCCGGCGGAGGTTCTCTTCGCTGCGCTCAGCAGAGGCAGTAGGCAATAGGCAGTAGGCAATAGGCAGTAGGCAATAGGCAGTAGTGAAAATTGTGGTCGAGGATGCAGGTTTTTGCCAATAAGCCTGAATTAATTCAAACATATATTATTGATCTGCAATATATTGAGCCAAGCAAGCTCTCTTTGCCAACACTATTGCCCATTGCCCTCTGCCTACTGCCTATAGCAATTCAAAAGGATCAGCATCACGCCAGACAGGCATATCTTCCCGGTATTTGTCAAGTGCTTCACGCGATACAATGGCAGAGACAACACCTTCAGCATCGGGCTCAAGGGAGGCCAGCAGCTCACCTTTCGGGCTGATTATGGCTGAATCGCCGGTATATGCTGTGCCATCCGGATTCACGCCCACGCGGTTCACTCCTATCACATAACACTGATTTTCTATGGCCCGGGCCACCAGAAGCGCCTTCCACACGGAGCTGCGCACCGCCGGCCAGTTGGCCGAAAATATTATAACATCAGTATCGCCACGGCTCCTTGACCAGACCGGAAAACGCAGATCATAACAGACCTGAAGGTTGAAGCTGAACTCACGGTAAGGTACCACAACACGCTTATTACCACGACTATATACTGTATGCTCCCCACTCATAGTGTGGAGATGGCGCTTGTCGTAATAAGTCACATCGCCGTCAGGCGAAACAAAGATCAGACGGTTTAAGTACCTGCCCTCATCGCCTATGATAACCGACCCGCAGAGGGCATACCCGCCGGCAGCGGCCCGTTCCTTCATCCATCTTACAGTATGACCGTCCATCTCCTCGGCCAGCGGTGCGGGATTCATTGTAAAACCGGTGGTGAACATCTCGGGCAGCACTACAATCCCGTCACCCGGTGTAGCTGCATCAAGCAATGAAGAGATATGCGCCAGGTTTGCATCCCTCTCCTCCCATTTCAAACTGCACTGTACTATTGTTGCCTTCATTAGATAATTTGATTGCTATTTTATTGGTTTAATGGAACTTGTATGAAAAAACAATCCTTTCCTTTTTTAAGATGTTGCTCATGCAAGTTTCATAACTTCTTCCGGAGACTTAAAGATATGATCTATCTTTCATATAACAAATGCTGACCGGACAGTGTTTACCAGTAGAAGCTGCCGGGGTATCACACAGACAATAAAAAAACAGGCCTGAAGCCTGTTCTCTAAAGTACGGAGCAATCATTATTTCACTCTTTTTCCGCGTAGTACTCCCCGAAAATAGATGTTATCAGAGGCTTGTAGTAGAGCCAGAAGAACCTTTTCGGGTCATTCTCATGATCGGAATAAAGGAGTGTCTTGGCTCCTTTCTGGATATTTTTTAATCTGGCTGTCCAGAATGGTATGTCATTATTGGCAAAATCACCCGAGAAATAATAGGTACGCTGTACCAGGGGCTCCTGTATCACAGCCGGGAAGACAGGGTTCAGCTCATTGACAGAGAGCAGGGTGTCACCGGAAGGAGTTGTATTCAACACAAATTCAGACAGAACATTATTGCTTCCCGCATCAACGATATCAAAATCATTCGTAAAGGCGACCGTGGCCGGAAGGCCGAACCTCTCTGCATGTACGGAAGAGGTTTTTATCAGTGGCATTGCAGAAGTCAGGTGTTTGCCCTCTTCAAGGACAATGATGCTGTGTTCATTCAGCAGCACAACACCCGGGTTGGTGAAGGTCCATGGTTCACGGTACTGTTTCCGGTACAGTGCAGGCATCCACGCGGGTGCACCATGCTGTGAAAGGGTGTCTAGTGATCTGAAATACTGGCCTGTCCATCCCGTGGAAGTGATTCCCAGCAGCTCCTCGGTCTTGAATTTCTCGAGAGGTGCGGTAGGATAATCGAATGTATTGTATTCAAGAATGACCAGCTTATCTCTCCTTTTCATTTCCACCATAAGGAGATAATCGTTGTTATTGAGTCCTCCGTAAAGCTTGCGTGACCTCCGTGTCTTCTTGATCCCCTGGTACCAGTCATTGAAGAACACACCATAGGTATCTGTGTAATAGAGAGCATCATTGTTTTCGGCAAGGTCAATCAGTTCGGTAAGACGGAAGTCCTTCTTCCTGAACTGTTTTTCCCTTACGGGCCTGAGGGGTTCAAAGCCATAGTAATCTTTGCCGGCTGAATAGCTGCCTCCCTTTTCTCCTCTGACGAATCTCGCGTTGGTAAGAGTATAAATAAATGAACGGTGACCCAACCTGTCAAGTGTCGGAACAGTTTTGTCAAGTATAACAACATCCATCGGCTTCTTCTCCTGAAAAGCCCATCTGATGAAGCTCACAGCCGGTATTAACAGCAGTACTGCAAGAATGATTAAGGTGATCAGCAGAGGTTTTCTCATAGTTACCGGAATTTGATAATATCCTGTTACTAAACGAATTCTTAAGACAAACAGTATGCGTAATATGAAATTTTCACTGCTAAAAGTATTAATTTATTTGAATCCGGGAAAATATTTTCCACCAATAAGAGAAAAAACATGACGATAGATGCGATTATTGTAATAATTTGCATCTTAAACTGTAAAATAGCCATATGTTTTCAAATCAGCCACTTGCCGACAGATTACGGCCCCGTTCCCTTGAGGAATTTGCCGGGCAGGAGCACCTTGTGGGCGATGACGGTGTCCTGAGGAAGGTGATTGAGTCGGGAAATGTCCCTTCATTTATCCTGTGGGGACCGCCGGGAGTGGGTAAGACCACCCTTGCAAGAATAGTTGCATCGAAGCTGGAGCGGTCATTCTTCCAGCTCAGCGCTGTCCACAGTGGCGTACGTGAGGTGCGTGAGACGATAGAGAAAGCAAAGAGCCAGCAGTTCTTCGGCAAACCCAATCCTATACTCTTCATTGATGAGATACACCGCTTCAACAAGTCGCAACAGGACTCACTGCTTGGGGCCGTGGAGCAGGGAGTGATAACCCTTATAGGTGCCACCACGGAGAATCCATCCTTTGAGGTTATCTCCCCGTTACTATCGCGCTGCCAGGTTTACGTACTCAAACCGCTTGATGATAAAATACTTAAGAAGTTGGTAGATCATGCCCTGGCGAATGATTACTATCTCGCACAGTATAATATCAGGGTGGATGAGTACGAGGCGCTGATACGGATCAGCGGTGGTGATGCCCGAAAGCTTTATAATGCCCTTGAGCTGGCAGTGTCACTGGAGGCAGAAAAAGGAAGTGAAGAGATAGTCATCACTGACGGGCTCGTACTCAGTCATGTTCAGCAGAACCTGGCTCTCTATGACAAGAACGGGGAACAGCATTATGATATAATCTCCGCATTCATCAAGTCGCTCCGCGGCTCTGATCCCAATGCCGCCATTTACTGGCTTGCCAGGATGGTTGAGGGAGGTGAGGATGTGAAGTTCATTGCCCGGCGGATGGTAATCCTGGCTGCCGAAGATATCGGGCTCGCCAATCCCAACGCACTTCTGCTGGCACAGGCATGTTTCAATGCGGTCAATCTTGTCGGCTGGCCCGAATCCAGGATCATTCTTTCCGAGACTGCCGTCTACCTTGCCACATCACCAAAGAGCAATGCCTCATATATTGCAATCGAGAAAGCTATCGGTGCAGTGCATCAGCATGGCGACCTCTCCGTACCGCTCCATCTGCGCAATGCGCCTACGCGGCTTATGAAAGACCTTGGATATCACAAAGGATACAGGTACGCGCATGATTATGAAGACAATTTCGTAGAGGATAACTATCTGCCCGGGGAAATTGCGGGAACCATCTTCTATGAACCCGGTGACAATGCCAGGGAGCTTGAAATCCGTAAGCAAATGGAAGCCAGATGGAAAAAAATTTATGATTATAGCAGGAAAAATAAATAAAACATTTAGTAAATTTAGCCCATGAAAGTCAGTGAGCTGAACATTCCGTTACTGAAATACATTGAAGAGGGTAATTTCCTACTGCTTGCCGGCCCCTGTGTGGTTGAATCGGAAGAGATGACATTCCGTGTGGCCTCAGAGGTAAAGAAGCTGAGCGACAAGTACAGGATACCGCTTGTATTCAAGTCGTCTTACCGCAAGGCGAACCGGTCCCGGCTCGATTCTTTCACGGGTATCGGTGATGAAAAGGCGCTGGAGATACTGGCTGAAGTCCGGAGCAGGTATTCCGTTCCGGTTGTCACTGATATCCATTCTCCCGAAGAGGCCGGGATAGCGGCCAGATATGTTGATATGCTGCAGATACCGGCATTCCTGTGCCGGCAGACTGATCTGCTGGTTGCGGCAGCGGAAACAGGTATGGTGATCAACGTTAAGAAAGGTCAGTTCCTTTCCGGAGTCTCAATGCGGTACGCAGCTGAAAAGATCAGGGAATCAGGCAATAACAGAGTTATCCTCACCGAGAGGGGCAGCTTCTTTGGCTATAATGACCTGGTGGTGGATATGCGTAATATTCCTGTGATGCAGAAGACCGGGGCTCCGGTGGTGATGGATATCACTCACTCTCTGCAGCAACCCAATCAGGAAGGCGGTGTCTCTGGCGGACAGCCTGACATGATAGAGACAATTGGCAGGTGTGCTATTGCAGCCGGTGCAGATGGCATTTTCATTGAAACCCATCCGGAACCGGCTACCGCACTTTCTGACGGAGCAAATATGCTGAGGCTTGACCTGCTTGATGGCCTGTTACATAAACTAACCTTAATCAGAGCTACAATTAACACCTTTTAATAATCAAACAAACAAAATGTTATGAAAAAGTCAATCATTCTTCTGGCAGCTATTCTGACGGCATCGGTCTGCAGTGCCCAGACGCTGGACGAAATTGCAAACAAGTACTATGCAGCCAATGGTCTGGAGAACCTTGAGAAGGCTCAGACGATGATCATACAGGGAAAAACAACCCAGATGGGCATGGAACTGCCTCTGACCATCATGGTTAAGCGGCCCAACAAGGTGAAGGTCCTTCAGGAGTATAACGGGATGGAGATAGTCATTGTCTTTGATGGTGAAAAGGGATACATGGTCAATCCTCTTACAGGTGCTTCGGAAGCTGTTGAGATTCCGGCAGAGCAGTTGGGCAGTGTACAGGAATACAACATGTTCCATGACTCCTTCATGAATGCTTTCAAGGCAGGCAAGGTCGCCCTCGAAGGCGAGGAGGAGGTTGAAGGCAAGCCCGCGTACAAGATTGCCGTCACTGTTGCTGATGGTTCTGTAACAAGGATATTCATTGACAAGGAGAGCTTTCTCACCGTCAAATCCACCCAGACAGTCAGCCAGATGGGACAGGAGATGGAGGTTGAATCATATGTCAGGGAGCACAAGGAGGTCAATGGTATCAGGTTCGGATCAGTGGTCTCCCAGTTTGTCAACGGAATGGAGCTCGGAGGCATGACCCTGGAGAAGATAGAAGTAGACACCGAGATTGACGATTCCGTATTTATTATCCAATAACGGCAGGTAATCCGGCATACATCCCCTACGGTTGATGAATGCACAATTATCTCCGGAACAGGTAGCGGCAGGTCTGAGACCTGTCGCTGCGTATGACATGAGATAACCCATCATAAATAAACAGATGCCGCCCGGTGTGGGTGGCATCTGTTATTTCGGTGGCAGGCCTGTAAGCCGGGTTCTGTCGGGATGCGGTTCCTGCAAGAGGATGTTGCCTCACGGTCCGTCATTTATCTTGCCCCGTCATTGCTGGCGGGGTCATACGACCTACCCCCCGGCTCGGGCGAGCAGCCCTCAGACGCCGGTATACATGGTCTTTCAACCCATCAGGTGTACGGCTCCCGGCGTCACCGCCGGGACCGGTGAGCTCTTACCTCACCTTTTCACCATTGTCCCGACATGTCGGGACTGTTCTTTTCTGTTACACTTCTATACCCTTTCGGATATCTTCCCGTTAGGAAGGATGGTGCTCTCTGT
>CAZVLJ010000047.1:0-21314 GCA_964627825.1 uncultured Rikenella sp.
AGCCCTCCAGCGTCGTGGCCGGGATAACTCCGGTGATAACAGGCGGCGTAGTATCTCCAATAAATACAGTATAGTCATCTGTTGTTACCAGACATGATGAACCTATGCTTTCAGTAACTCTCACAATTCCCGGACTGGTAATTCCCCAGTCTATCGTTATTGAATTGGTTCCCTGACCTGAAGTAATGGATCCACCAGTGACTTCCCAGAAATAATTGTGACCCGGAACTTCGGGGGTTGAGTATACTACTCCCGTTGCTCCCGGACAGACAGTATCAGGTCCGGTAATGACAGGTGACGGTGGGCGCCCCGTAATGATATTTATATTTACGGTTCCGTGTATATCAAGTAGCGGGTCTCCCGGCATGCCCCCGAATTCAACATAGAATCCATCAGGCCTCCAGATGCCAGACCCAATACCATAACCATTGTCATCCCAGGTTCCGTCAGTTAAATAGTGACTGAAATCCTGATCGTTGTCGTTATTAGGTTCACCATCATCCCAATTAGCATATGCAGATGGCAGCAGCGTTCCATTCTCGTCACCCAGCCAAAATGAGGTTCCTGCTTCGGGTCCCGTCACCCATTTCCAGTCGCCCTCAGCAGAATAGAAATCGCTGGCTCCAATCCATACAGCTCCTCCGGCCATCTGTGAACGAAGGAATTCATTTTCACCTGCCGAACCTATTGTGACCAGGTAGCCCTGCATACCGAAGAGATGAGCCCTGTCAGCATTCAGCCTAGCCTCATGCCACATAAGACGGGTAATTGGAACATACCTGTAATAATGGCCGGTGGATGGATTATATCTCTCAAAAGATAATATAATTGTCCTGTTACCGGTGACAGGATCCGGATTGCTGTTACTGTAGGTGAGCGTTCTCAGAACACTTTCAAACTGGGATGCTGTAGCTGGCCCTTTAAGAATTAATAGTCCATATGCCGGATTATAAGTCTGTGAGATGCCAAACGCCGGGGTAATTTCCAGAATATCCTGACCTGCCTGAAATCCGGTTCCTATCTGGACATATGCGGCATCAATCAGCTGGTCGGCAGGATCAGTTACGGCCAGCTCAGGAGCAATAAGTGTCTGTGAGCCACAGTATTCATAATTACCGGATACATTTAAAACGGGAGGCGGGGGCAGGCAGGTCAGCACATTGAATACCAGTCCGTCAAGATAAAAATGATCAGATCCGGCTCGCAGCCTGACCCTTATCCTGTTTGTGTTTTGAGAGGCAGTAACTGTTTCGGCAATGAATACCGGGGACTCGTCATAGTATGGTGTAAGCATTTTCGAGGGCCCCCAGGAGGTGCCATCTGACTCCTCTACTGACATGGTAGAACTGACAACTCCGGTATCATCAACCGGTCTCCATACCAGGCTATACTGCTGACCCGCAGGGATTGTAAAAGGCAAATTCAGGATTGCCCAGGATCCGCTATTCTCAAAGCGGGCATACCTCCCGTCAGGTGAGCCAGAAATATTCTCATAATCAATGACGCCATTCTGATCAGAAGCACTCAGGGGTAATGCATTTCCAGAAAGTATCCTGGCTGTATAGCCGGTGCCGCAGGTATTTGAATAGCATTTTGTTGTATTGTATAAAATGGCGTCAATAAAGAAATCATTTGTGCCGGCTCCCATGTATATTCGGAGATATCTGGTATCAGTAGCGGCAGTGATTTGTGTATTAAAGAAAGACTTGGTGGAAGTGGACAGTATTCCGCTCTGGGGATGATCAATAAAGACAGTACCATCAACAGATTCAGCCCACCAAATAATTGCTGATCCGAACATGCTCTGGTGTTGTCTCCAGAAAAAAGAGTAAGTTTGTCCGGCCCACACAGTATCACAGAGGTCAACAATAATATACTGTCCGTTATTGCTGAAATATGCTGGGTTCCCATCAGGGACTCCAAGTGCATTTGATCCGGTAGAGCCGCCATAAGCATGATCATCCATCAGGATTGAAGCATACCCCTGAACATCAAAAGATAACTTACCCGGTCCGCATTGTGCAGAAACAGGGATCTTAAAAAAAAGAATTAAAACTGTTGCCAGCAATGTAATAACTGCTGTTCGTTGCTTTAGCATTCTACAGGTAAAATTTGTTGTCCCTTCAACTACTGTCCGTTACTTATACTGATCTAACGGAAAAATGGTTACTTCATTGCAGAACATTTTATCTCTTAAAGCGCGAATTTCAATGAGAAAAAGATGCCGGCAAGCTGTGCCGGCATGTTTTATTCACAATTCCCGGTGTTTGTCACCACCAGTAGAGTCTGAAAACTAGAGAATTAGCATGGCATCGCCGTAGGTTCCGAACCTGTATTTTTCCTTTACCGCGGTGTGGTAGGTATCAAACAGCAGATTGTAGCCTGCAAATGCCGAAACCATCATCAGAAGGGTCGAATAAGGCAGGTGGAAGTTACTGACAAGCATATCCGGCACCTTGAATTCATAGGGAGGGAAGATGAATTTGTTTGTCCAGCCGTTGAATGGTTTGACCAGTCCCGATGTGGAAACGGAGCTTTCAAGGGTTCTGACCACCGTGGTCCCGACAGCGCAGATCCTGTTCTTCCTTTCCTTGGCTCCGTTGATCATTACCGAAGCTTCTTCGGAGATGACAATCCTTTCCGAATCAACCTTATGCTTGGTCAGATCCTCCACATCCACATTGCGGAAATTTCCAAGTCCCACATGCAGTGTTATTTCTGCAAACTCCACTCCCACTATCTCAAGCCTCTTAAGCAGCTCCCTGCTGAAATGAAGTCCTGCCGTGGGGGCGGCGACAGCACCCTCATGCTTTGCAAAGATGGTCTGATAACGTTCATTATCCTCAGGTTCAACAGGTCTGTTTATGAATTTTGGAAGGGGAGTTTCGCCAAGTGAAAAGAGCGTCTGTTTGAATTCCTCATAGGTGCCGTCAAAGAGGAAACGGAGGGTTCTGCCCCTGGAAGTGGTATTGTCAATCACCTCGGCAACCAGGAGGTCATCCTCACCAAAATAAAGTTTATTTCCAATCCGGATCTTTCTTGCAGGATCAACCAGCACATCCCAGAGTCTCTGCTCTCGGTTGAGCTCGCGAAGAAGAAAGACCTCTATCTCAGCTCCGGTCTTCTCCTTATTACCGTACAACCTGGCAGGAAAAACCTTGGTGTTGTTGAAAACAAGCACATCATGCTCTTTGAAATAGCCGACAATGTCTTTAAACATCTTATGTTCAACCTCACCGGTTTCCCGGTGCACTACCATTAATCGCGACTCATCCCTGTTTTTTGCGGGATAGAGCGCGATTAATTCCGGGGGTAAAGTGTACTTGAATTGAGATAGTTTCATAGCCAAAATCCGTTAGTGCAAGAATACTTATACGAATGAATTCCTGCTTTGTTTCATATTTTCAAGAAAAAAATTCAATTCTTCTACAGTTATGGCCTTTTCAAGGCGAAAATCACCAATGGCGTTGCGCACGAGGCTCCTCAGATGAGCTCCGCTGCCCAGTGCCAGTCCAAGGTCACGTGCAAAAGCCCTGACGTAAGTGCCTTTGCTGCATACAATCCTTATTTTTGCGTCGGTGCCACTGTAGTCAAGCAGCTCAAGTTCGCGAAATATGACTTTCACCTTGTCGAGTTTCCTGTCGATCTTCTTCCTGGCAAGCTCATAAGCTCTCTTTCCGTCAACGAACTTGGCTGAGAAGAGAGGTGGTTCCTGCTCCTGTTCACCCAAAAAATCCTTCAGCTTCTCTTTTATCATTCCGTCATAAATGTGTCCGGAAGGAAATTCACCGTCCACCTCGCTTTCGAGGTCAAATGAGGGGGTGGTCTGTCCGAACCGTATCATGGCAGTATACTCCTTGTCCAGGTCCCTGAACTCCTCAACCCTTTTGGTTGCTTTCCCGGTACAGACGATCATCAGTCCTGTTGCCAGCGGATCAAGTGTCCCGGCATGCCCCACCTTCAGTTTTTTCAGCCCGCAATGATGGCGAATTGCATGCTTCACCTTGTTGACAAGGTCAAAGGATGTCCAGTACAGCGGCTTCCGGAGCAGCAGCACCTCACCATCCTCGAAGTCAGAGCAGTTCTTCAGCACTTTCAGGCAAATATTATCAATGTCAATCCAACAAGGATACAATAGAGGGCGAACCAGCCAAGTTTACCCTTTCTTACTATGTTTATCATCCAGCGACAGGCGACATACCCCGAAACAAATGCGGCAAGAAAGGCAAGAGTAAGAGGAAACAGCACTCCGTTGACCGCCTCGGTTTCTGTTGTGATCACCTGCATGAAATTGGCGCCTATTATAGGTACAATGACCATAAGAAACGAAAAGCGGGCAAGCTCATTCTTGCTGTTCCCAAGCATAAGTCCCGTGGAAATGGTTGATCCCGACCTTGAGAGGCCCGGAAGCACCGCCAGTGCCTGTGCGATACCCATCAGAAATGCGCCGCCGTAGGTGATTGGTCTGTCTCTCTTCGGCACAAAATGGCCTGCAAGCAAAAAAAGTGCAGTTACCAGCAGAAAAGAGCCTGTGATATCCATGTCTGCAATAAAAAGAGCCTCCACCTTGTCTCTTATTGTAAACCCTACTATTGCCACGGGAATCATTGACACCATTATTTTCAGCGCATAAACCATCTCATCATTCATGGTAAACCGGAAGACTCCCTTCAGCAACCTTGCTATCTCTTTCCAGAATACCACCAGTATGCTAAGCACTGTAGCCCCATGCACAGCCACGGAAAAGAGGAAACTCTCCTCAATTCCTCCGAACAGATATTTCACAATCTCAAGGTGCCCGTCACTGCTAACCGGTAAAAACTCAGTCAATCCCTGTACCAATCCAAAGATCAGGGCTTCATACCAATTCATTATTAACAATCTGATTAAGCAAGACCTTCAAAACTATTCCCTGGGCCTCTTCATTATAGCATAAATCTCAAAAATAAACCCGGCCAGCACGATCAGCGGAGCCAGGGTGACCCTGCGAAAACTGAAGATATCCTCAGAAAACACCTTTGGGTCATCGGACCTTCCGCCGGCCATTAATACAAAACCGACAATAATGACGGCAAAACCTATGGCCATAAGCTTGTAATTCTCCCTCCCCAGGGCAAATCCGGTCTTTTTTTCTTCATCTTTTTTTGCGACCATATCTTATCAATAATACAGTTTATCCTCATGTATGCCGAGATACCTGTTTACGGCAAAGAATGTTGAAATACCGTTTATTATCACTCCTGCAGCCACCAGTGCAAGGCACAACAGCAGGAAGAGATTGATATTCTCATATGTAAATAACGTAAAAAACTCCATTTCTATGAGATACATAAGTCCCATCAGTAATCCGATGGCAATCAGCGCAGCCAGGAATCCGAAGAAGAGGCTTCTCAACAGGAACGGTTTCCTGATGAAGGACCTGTTTGCTCCGATCAGCTGCATCGTGTTAATAAGAAAACGTTTTGAATAGATTGAGAGTCTTATGGTGTTATTGATGATGGTTAACGCGATCAGGAACAGCAACAAACTGATTATAAGCAGAAAGACACTTATCTTCCGGACATTGTCGTTTATCAGGTTAAGAATTGATTCCTGGTAGTAAACCTCATCAACAACGGGGTATTCAGTAATGATCTTCTCGAGTTTTATTACGCTGTCAGGGTGGGTATAGTCAGCCAGCAGGTATACGTCAATTGTGGGCATAAGCGGATTGTACCCCAGGAAATCCAGAAAGTCTTCGCCCAGGTCTTCACGAAGTTTCACCGCAGCCTCATCTTTTGACACGTATTCCGTTCGTTTCACATATTGCTTTGCATCAAGCTCCTTCTGTAACATCCTGATATCGGCTTCGCGGGCATCCTCCTTGAGCATGATTGTAAATGAGAGACTCTCCCTGAAATAGTCAGATAGCTGCCGGGCATTTATGAGCACCATGCCCAGTATGCCTAAAAGAAACAGAACAAGTGAAACACTCACTATCAATGTGACATATGAACTGCCGAGCCTGTACCTGGATATTCCTCCCGTAGATTTTGCCACTACTAAAACTTTGCGTCAAAAATAGCACACAAACTGTCAAATCCTTCAATAACCAGGCACTTTTTTAAGGAGTAAAGGGTAACAGCGGCACAACGGCTTCTCTCGGGCTGCCGGGTGATGACATGAACAGCAGGGTTAAAGGCTGACAAGATTATCAGGCTTCCACCACAGTCATCCAGCCAAACTCATCGGTTTCATCACCATATTGTATTCCCACGAGCTTGTTGAATAGTTTCATGGATACCGGTCCTGGTTTGCCGTCCCTGCAATATTCATAGATCTTACCAGTGTCCGGGTCGACAATTTTAGCAATCGGGCTGATCACGGCGGCTGTACCGCAAGCGCCTGTTTCTTCAAATTCTGCCAGTTCCTCAATCGGAATCCTCCGCCTTTCCGTCTTCAACCCCATGCTTTCAGCCAGGGCTATAAGACTCTTGTTGGTTATTGAAGGAAGTATGGATTCAGATTTGGGCGTTACATATGTATTGTTCCTTATACCGAAGAAGTTGGCGGGTCCGCATTCATCAATATATTTCTTTTCCCTGGCATCGAGGAAGAGTGCGTTGCCGAATCCCTCTTCATGGGCTTTGACTATGGCCCTGAGACTGGCTGCATAATTTCCTCCCACCTTGATATTTCCCGTACCCAGGGGAGCTGCCCGGTCAACATCGCGGCATATCATCATGTTGACAGGTTTCACTCCGCCTTTGAAATAGGGCCCCACAGGGGTGACGAACACAATGAAGGTATACTCTGATGCGGGCTTTACGCCTACCTCTGCACCGCTGCCATAAAGCAGTGGTCTGACATACAGTGAAGCACCAGAGCCATATGGCGGGACAAACTTTTCATTCAGTCTTACTGCCGTGAAGACAGCCTCTCTGAACAGCTCCATTGGCACCGGAGCCATATGCACTCCCTTAGCTGAGGAGATCAGTCTTTGGGCGTTCTCCTCCCACCTGAACAGTCTCACCTTGCCGTCGCGGCCCCGATAAGCCTTCATCCCTTCAAATGCCTCCTGGCCATAATGCAGGCCGGTGGCTGCAATATGGATACTTATATGTTCAGAATCAGATATTTCAGGCTTGCTCCACTCACCATTCCTGTAGTAGCATCTTACGTTAAAGTCGGTTTTGATATAACCAAAGGGGAGATTATTCCAGTCAAGATTTACCATGATTTAAGATTTTGGTTTTTTCAAATGTACAGTATAAAACCAAAGTACCAAATGATTTTACTAATTGTTGAGTTTGTCGCCGGCGAATACCCTTAACGCCTTGAGCTGCTCATCAGCAGGCACTGAACGCAATCTGCGTGCCGTGGCTGTCAGGAACTGGTTATTCCCGACAACAGTTGTCAACTCCCTGAACCACTCTTTCTCGTTTTCTATCTTTCCGTATGCTTTCTCCTCCCTGAACAATTTGTCAGTCATGGCAATGAAGTCAACCCTGCCAGTATAGTCGTAAATGGCATCATGCAGCACTCTGCCGGCGGCGCAATCCTGTTCCGGGGAAGCTGCCGATGTCATCAGTTTTTTTACTGCCTCCAGTGTCTGTGGTCCGAATCCATAGACTGTGAGTATCTCTGCCGCCCTCTTCTGTGCTGCCTTTTCAGGGTCATTATAGTCGAACGCATAACCGAAGAAGATGAAGACAGAAGCCAATCTGAGATGGACATACTCCTGGTCAGACAGATTTTCGGCTCTCGCAAGCAGGTCTGCCTGCAGGGCCACACTCCGTATATGATCTGCGCTGTGGAAGAACAGATCGGGCGATGCTATCTCAAGGTATTTGCTGAAAACATGTTCCTCAACATCCAGAATCCTGATCATTTCGATCTTTATCAGGAACTTCGCGTTAGGCGTACCATCAGGCTCGCGAAGCTCCGGCCTTATGCCCGTAACAAAATACATGTCAAGGTCTCCCTTGTACTTGACGGGCATCCTGCCACGGTAGTCGCAGGTGAAATACTCCTTCACAAACTCATAGGTTGTGCCTGAAATATTTATTTTTCCTGCTTCCCCTGACGATTCCATCCTGCTGGCGGTATTGACCGTATCACCCCAGATGTCATAGGTGATCTTCTTGTGCCCCACCACCCCTGCTATCACCGTACCGGTATGGATTCCGATCCTTATGTCCCAGAATCGTGCAGCAGGTATTGCCGGATCCTTCTTCATCCGTTTCATGTACTGCTGCATCTCAAGGGCGGCCAGCACCACCTCAACAGGGTTGGTCCTGTTTCTCTCCGGTATTCCCCCGGCGCACATATAGGCGTCGCCTATGGTCTTGATCTTCTCTATCCGGTACTTTTCGGCAACAGAATCAAAGTGAAAGAAAAACCGGTCGAGCTCATCAATCAGCACCTCCGGGTTCATTTCCTCGGCTATTTTTGTAAAGCCCTGTATATCTGAAAAGAGGACTGTCACGAAATTGTATTTTCGCTTATCCGCCTTGCCTTTTGACATTATCTCTTCCGCGGTACCTTTGGGCAGCATGTTTGCCAGTAGGTTGTCAGACTTCTCCTTTTCATGCTGCAGCTCTTCCGTTCGCTCTGCGATAAGCTGCTCAAGCCTCTTCTGCCTTTCCATGTAGAGTTTGTGGGTACGTCGTCTGAGCATCACTCCCCCAAAGATCAGAAGCAACGGATAGATGATCCATGCCAGCGGTGAGAAGTACCACGGTGCCTTAACCCTGAAGCTGAATGATCCTTCTCCTAATTCCGGGCTTCCTTCCATCCGGTACCTGTACATAAATCTGTATCTGCCCCGGCCCAGATCAGTATACTCCTTATATGCACGATCAGACCATGTGGTCCAGTCCAGATCGGGGCCTGACAGAAAATAGGAATATTCCAGGGCAGGGTCATCTTCAAGTGTAAACACAATGCCCTCGCGAAATTTTAATACCGGCGTATTTATTTCATTATCAATTCTCTCTCCTGAGCGGTAGAGAAAGACCCCTGTAAGCTTACCGGGATCCTCCGTTGCTCCTCCCTGAACGGAACCGGCAGCAGCCCCTGTCAGGGCTGCAGTGGCGCACAGCATGGCGGCGGCCATGAGCAGCCGGCGGAAATGGTTGATAACCATAGAGGATTACATAAGAGTGATCTATACAAAAATAAACTAATATTTTGCTCTTTTGGTATGCCGGGACAGCCCCGTCACGTTCCAATTATTATTTTTGTCTTTTACCCCTCTATAGTATGGTACTGGTATTTGCTACAAACAACAATCATAAAATCAGAGAGATAGGTGACCTCCTGGGAGATAATATCAAGATACTCGGGCTTTCTGACTTCGATATTACCGGGGATATTCCGGAGGAGGCAGAGACGCTGGAGGAAAATGCTCTCTTCAAGGCCAGGTATGTCCATGACAGGACCGGCATGAATGTCTTCGCTGACGATACCGGGCTTGAGGTTACAGCCCTCGGCGGAGCGCCGGGAGTCTACTCCGCCAGGTATGCTGGTGAGAGCAAAAGCTTTGATGACAACATTGTCAAGCTGCTTGATGAATTACAGGGCAAAGAAGACAGAAGCGCACGTTTCAGGACTGTGATTGCCCTGATCCTTGATGGTAAGGAGTATCTTTTCGAGGGAATTATAGAAGGAGAAATAATCAATGAAAGAAGGGGAGATGGCGGATTCGGTTATGACCCAGTCTTCATTGCCAGGGGTTATGACAGGACCTTTGCCGAGATCCCCCTCCGGGAAAAGAACAGTATATCTCACAGAGCCAGGGCCATGAGACAGCTCATGACTTTCCTGGATGAGAGGAATCGAAGAGCCGAATGAGGAAGGAAGCAACTGATCCGCAATGAAAAATATCATCACAGTCATCTGGTTGCTGCTGCATGCAATATTGCTTTCAGGACAGGGAGCTGTAGGATCATGGGATGATCATCTTCCTTATGGCAGATCACTGAACCTGGCTGCAGGAGGCGGAAAGATCTGGTCTTCCGCCGGCTCATCCATTCTTGTGCATGACATACAGAGTGGTGTCAGTTCTCCTCTCTCAAGGGTACAGGGGCTGACCGAGGCATCAATTGCCCTGCTTGCCTGGTGCGAGGCAGAGGAATCTGTTGTCATCGTTTACCGGAGCACCGGGATAGACATAGTAAGAAAAGGGATTGTTACTTACATCCCTGATATCAGGAACAAGTATATTCCAGGGCTTAAGGAGATCAACAGTGTGACCGTTCACGGCAGCCGCGTGTTGCTCTCGGCGAGCTTCGGCATTGTGGTGCTTGATGTCAGCGGCCGCTATATAGTTGATACCTGGAGGCCGGCGCCCGATGGCGAAACAAACAGTGTATGGCAGTCGGTGATAATGAATGACAGAGTTTACGCAGCCACCGCCCGTGGTGTCTTCTCCTCCCCGGTAAACCGTCAGGGTCTCTCCTATTTCGGCAACTGGGAACGGCTGGAAGGGCTTCCATCACCCGGAGCGGAATACCGCCAGATAGCCGTTGCAGGTCAGGCATTGTTGATAACAAGACCGGGCTCCTTATCGCCGCCGGCCTCACCCGACTCACTCTTTATGATCACCCCCGGACAGGCAGCCTCACTGATAGCTACTGAACCTGCCGGAACTTTCAAATCACTCAACAGCGGTGACGGCCAGGTGATCGCCTCCCTCTCCTCTTCCGTACGCATTCTCTCTGCGCAGGGCGAAGTAACCAGGGTGATCACCGGTTATGGCTGGGCCGGGGCAAACCCTGTGGATGCGCTTATCCTGGGAGAGGAACTGTGGATAGCGGATGCAACTGCCGGACTGGTATCAACAGCTGATTACAGCAGGTTCAGAAATCACACCCTGCCTGGACCATACACTAACAATGTAGCCGACATACACTTCTCCGGCAACAATTTCTATATTACCGGAGGCACCGTCAACAATGCCTGGGGCAATGTCTACAGGCCGCTGCAGGTCTTCACCGGCAGCGGAGATTCATGGCAGAGCCATATCCTTTATGGCGAGGCTGACCGCGATGCCATGCGGGTCGTGGCCGATCCCTCGGATGAAAAACATTTCTTTGTTTCTTCATGGGGAAACGGACTCTATGAATTCTCAGATGGAGAGCTCATTAACAACTATAACCAGTATAACTCTCCTCTTGAAAGCATTATTGCCGGAGAAAACTTCACCCGGATATGCGGTCTTGCTCTTGACCGGTCAGGCAACCTCTGGATGTCACAGACGGGAGTGCCCGGCAACCTGAAGGCCCTCTCCCCTGACGGCGGCTGGATAACAGCACCGGTGAACCTCGGCGTGACAGAGGCAGGCGATATTGTCATTGACCGCAACCAGTACATCTGGGTGGTATTGCCGCGTGGCAACGGACTGCTGGTCTATGACCCGGCCGGCACCCCGGCCAGCACCTCTGATGACAGACAGATCAGGCTGCAGGTACAGGATACCGAAGGACATACGATGAACAACCTCTTTTCCATAGCCACTGACCTTGACGGGAACATATGGGTAGGCACTGACATGGGACCGGCAGTCTTTTACAATCCCTCAAAGGTATTCTCTGCAGAGATGAAAGCATCACGCATCAAGATACCGCGCAATGACGGGTCAGGACTGGCTGATTACCTTCTGGGTACCGAAACGATAACCTCCATAGCCATTGACGGGGCCAACAGGAAATGGTTCGGGACACTCAGTTCCGGTGCTATTCTCATGTCAGAAGATGGCAGGAAGGAGCTGGCTCACTTCACCACCGCCAACAGTCCCATCCTGTCAGACAATGTGGTGAAGATAGCTGTCAACGGTATCACCGGCGAGGTGTGGTTCGGCACCTCGGAAGGAATTGTTTCTTTCCGTGGTGAAGCCACCACGGGCACGGAAGACTACTCCGGCATGTACGTTTTCCCGAATCCTGTCAGGGAAGATTATGAAGGTGTTGTTACGGTAACGGGGCTGGTAGAAAACTCCTCGGTCAAGATCACTGATGTAAGCGGCAATCTTGTTTATGAGACCACATCCCTTGGAGGACAGGCTACATGGGATCTGCGCAACTACCGGTCACAGAGGGTTGCAACGGGCGTCTACCTGGTCTTATGTACCAATGATGACGGCAGACTGGCCGGCATGACCAAGATGCTTGTGATAAGATGATCAGTCTCCTGTGATCAGACTGCTGATCCTCTCTATCTGCAGTTTCTTGTTAACCTCCCTCAGCCGGCGCGCTGTGCCGGTAAAATACTGATGGCCGGAAATGAACTTAACCTGAAGCCTGTTCCAGTCGTTAAGGCTGGCAATCTTGTCCTGTGCCTTCAGTTCCTCATAAAGGGTGTTTGATACCGGAATGAAATCGCTCCTGCCCAGGTAATCAAGGTCAGAATCGCATATTATCTGTTCAAGAAGGTCTGTGGGCCTGGGGGGGAGTTTTGTTGACATTATGATTTTACAGATACGTTCAATCTGTTCATCAGTATAACCGTATGCCGGCAGCATCTTGCGTGCCATGAGTGTCCCCTGGTACTCATGGTCATCATATGAGACCGTATGGCCAACATCATGGAACAGTGCAGCCGTTTTGAGCATCAATATCTCTTCATCGCTGCATCCTTCTGCCCACCCTATAAGCTCTACCTCTGTAACCACGTCAACCGTATGCTTTACGTTGTGATAGAAGAGAAAGTCAGGAAGTTCCTTCTCCATCTTGTCAAGAATGACCTCCTGCATATCAGTGAACTGTATAAGCCCGAACTTGACCCTGAAGGCATCATTGGGAAGCGCCGTGTTACCGTCAACACAAAGGCCGGGCAACAGGCCCTCAACCTGGTACATCTGTATGTTGCCGGTATACTTTACCGGCAGCTTACCGAAGTATTCACAGCTGAAGAACTCCTTCACCAGCTCATAGGTCATCACCGATATCAGTATTGCGTCCCTGTCAGAAACGCCCTGTATCCGGCTCGCCGTGTTGACCGCACGCCCCTTGATATCATAGGATACCTTGTTCTTGCCTGAAATGGTAGCGGATACAGGTCCGGTATGTATCCCGATTTTGAGATTCCATATCCTCTCACTACCCCTGCGCGCAGCTTCGTATTCCATGATGAAACGCCTAAGTTCCACCGCGGCCATGACAACCTCTACAGGGTTGGTAATATTTTTTTCAGGTATCCCGCCGGCGCACATGTAAGTGTCGCCAATGGTTCTGATCTTTTCAACATGATACTTGCTGATAATCCGGTCAAATTCAAAAAAAATCTCATCCAGCTCATCCATCACAGCACCTGAATCCATCTCTTCAGTGAGACCGGCAAAGCTGCGGATGTCAGCAAAAAGAACAGTGACCATATTGAACTTAAGGGTCTTCTCATCCTCTGCCACCTTCAATCCCCTGAGCTCATTTCCTTCAACAAGAAGCCTGTACTTATCAGTTGTTTCCAGCAGCCTCTCCTTCTCCCGTTCGAGTTTTTTTACCTGCTCCTCAAGCTCCTTGTTCTGGCGGACAAGTCTTGCTATTCTCTTCAGAAGCTGATCTCTGGATGCTGATTCCATCTTTCTTAACCAGGAGTAAATGTACTAACTTATAAACTCCGCGGACGGCTTCGCAGTATGCTGTGATGAAACTTTAATACATTTGAGGTGACAGATCTGACGATGCTGACAAGGACAAAAGCCATATTGCTCCACCATGTGAGATACTCTGACAGTTCGCTCATTGCCCATTTCTATACCCTGGAGTACGGACGTCTGGCAGTGATGGTGAAAGGCATATCCTCAAGGCGCCGCAGCACCAGATTCAGCTACTTCCAGCCACTCAGCATCTTTAACCTCGAGCTCTATTACAATAACAAAAGAGAGGTCCAGAATCTCAGGGAGATGACCCTGGACTTCATTCCAAAACGGATTTACGGTGATATCACCCGTACTTCCGTGGCCATGTTCATCAGTGAGATCCTTCACAGTATAATCAGGGAGGAGGATGTGAACAGGCTTTTGTTTGATTTCATTGAATCATCTGTTATCTCACTTGACGGGATGATCTCAGGCATCAGCAATTTTCATCTCTGGTTCCTTGTAGCCCTTACTGATTACGCGGGGATAGGTCCGACGCACACCTCCATGAGCAGCTGTTATTTTGACATGCTTACCGGGCAATTCACCCCGCAGCAGCCAATGCATCCCGATTTCCTTGATCACTCCGGTGCCAGGGTTCTGAACCTCCTGTTGCAGATGTCTGCAGAGGATATCTCCTCACTACGGCTTTCCGGTGATGAGCGTACCCTCCTCCTGACCGGTCTGCTGAGATACTATAGCCTTCATCTTGCAGGAATCAGGGAGATCCGCTCGCTGCAGGTCCTGAAAGATATTTTCAAATAAATTAGTAGCTCTTTAGCTATCTTTGAACAAAACTGAACAGATGCCATTCATCCCTTCCGTCATCAAATGGATAAACACTAAACGTCTTTCCCAGATTGAGCTCTTCAGAAAATATCCTGAAGAGACACAGCATGAGGTTCTGCAGCGCCTGATATTGAGGAGCAGGGATACCCTGTGGGGGCGGGAGCATGGCTACCAGTCAATTGGCGGATACAGAAAATATTGCGAAAACGTACCGCTTCAGACCTATGAGGAGATGGTTCCCTGGGTTGAGAGGCTGAGGGCCGGAGAAAAGAATCTTCTGTGGCCGGGAGAGGTAAGATGGTTTGCCAAGTCATCCGGTACCACCAGCACAAAGAGCAAGTTTATCCCTATTACGCGTGAGTCACTGGAAGATACTCATTACCGGGGCACCAAGGACTGCCTGGTGTTATACACTTCCTCCAATCCCGCCACTAAGATATTTCTCGGTAAAGGGCTCACCCTTGGTGGCAGTCACCAGGTTAACAGCTTCAGTAATAATTCTCTTTTCGGTGATCTCTCAGCCATTCTGATTGAAAATGCACCGGGATATGCCGATCTGATCCGTACTCCTCCGGCGCGCATCGCCCTCATCGAGGATTTTGAGGAGAAGATGAGGATGATAACCGGGACAACTGTTGAGATGAATATCACCAGTATATCCGGTGTGCCATCCTGGTACCTGGTGCTGATCCGCCATATTCTCAGAACTACCGGCAAATCAGATCTCCACCAGGTATGGCCCAATCTTGAGGTCTTCTTCCACGGAGGTGTCAGCTTCGCCCCGTACCGTGAACAGTACAGAAAGCTTCTCCCTGACCCGAAGATGAACTACATGGAGACATACAACGCTTCCGAAGGGTTCTTCGCTATACAGGATGACCTTGCAGACAGCTCAATGCTCCTGATGCTCGATTATGGTATCTTTTACGAATTTATCCCTGCCAATGAAGCCGGAGATGACAATCCCCGCACCCTGACAATCGGAGAGGTTGAAAAGGGGGTTAACTATGCAGTTGTCATCTCAACGGACTGCGGTCTGTGGAGATATATGATAGGTGACACTGTTGAGTTCACCAGCCTCTTCCCCCACAAAATCAGGATCACCGGGCGCACCAGGTTCTTTATCAACGCCTTCGGCGAAGAGATCATTATTGATAATGCGGAGAAGGCCCTTGAAAAAGCTTGCGCAGGCACCAATGCCTCTATTATTGAATACACAGCAGGACCTGTCTATATGGGAGACGAAGGCCGGGGAGCACATGAGTGGGTTATAGAATTTGAAAGAGCTCCCGATGATACCGAACATTTTGCAGAGATACTTGACACCACCCTTAAGTCACTCAATTCTGACTATGAGGCCAAGCGGTACAAAGACCTGACCCTGGCACCCCCGGTTATCAGGATCGTTCCCCGGGGTACATTCTACAAATGGTTCAGGGAAAGAGACAAGCTGGGCGGTCAGAATAAGATGCCCCGGCTCTCCAATAACAGGGAGTTCATTGAGAGTGTATTGAAAACAGCAGGTATCTGAAATCTTTTTTATCAACATCAGATTCTTCTCCTACCCTTTTTCCTATATTTAGGCTCGGAAATAAACAATCATTTTTTATGCATATAGCCATAGCAGGTAACATCGGATCAGGCAAAACAACTCTGGCCGGACTGCTCTCCAAACATTACGGCTGGCAGGCTCATTACGAGGACGTCGATGACAATCCGTACCTGAATGATTTTTATGAGGACATGCAGCGGTGGTCATTCAACCTCCAGATTTACTTTCTCAATTCACGCTTCAGCCAGGTGATCGAGATCAAGAAGGCAGAGAACACAATCGTTCAGGACCGTACAATATACGAAGACGCCTATATCTTTGCCCCCAACCTCCACGCAATGGGGTTGATGTCAACACGTGACTTTGAGAACTATTTCTCCCTCTTTAAACTGATGAGCTCACTGATAGAGCCACCTGACCTGCTTCTTTACCTCAGAGCCTCCGTTCCCACCCTTGTAAACCAGATACAGAAACGGGGACGCGAATACGAGAGCTCCATCAGGCTTGATTACCTCAAGCGTCTTAATGAGCGCTATGAGGCCTGGATCGAATCATACAAGCTCGGCAGGCTCCTTATCCTGGAAGCTGATTATTATGACTTCCCTGAGAACAAGGAACATCTGAGCGAGGTTATTGACAGGATAAATGCCGAGCTGCACGGTCTTTTCTGACACTCCGGCCCGGCAAAAACCTCCCGGATAATCCTAAATATAAATTTTCTGATTATCTTTGATAACGGTCTGTGATCATTCTGAATATTTGTTGACTAAATGAAACGAATCTTTCTTTTATTTGCGCTGATCCTCAGTGCCCTGACACTAGCCGGACAGAACAGCTACCTTCAGACAGATACATCCTTCACCTCCGGTGCCAGGATCATTGAAGGCAGGTATCATGATTATTTCCAAAAATGCCGGGTCTACCATGAGGGAAAAACTACCGAATACTCCCCATACCAGGTCACACAATACGGACTGGCAAACGGGACTGAATACGTTGCAAGGGATATAGAACTGCAGGGATTCTCGCGGCGGGTATTCCTGGAACAGATTGTTAAGGGCAAAGCCACACTGTACTATTACGTTGACAGCCAGAACAGCCTTTATTTTATTGAAAAAGACAGCACTACCCTGTCTGTGATCCCGAAGAACAACAACAAGAGTGACACCAGACTGTCAGATTTCCTTAAAGAGATATCAGGCGACTGTCACGCCGTGGGCGAAGCGGCCGGGTCAGTAAAACACAACAGGCTTTATCTCACCAGGTTTGTTGAATCATACAACAACTGCACTGCCATGGCTTTACCGCAGATAAGGTACGGCCTGATCCTGGGAGCAGGAGGCCGCAAACCTGTGCTATCAGGAAATAACAGTGACAGACCCCTGAGTTATTTTGACTACAGGTATCAAATTGCGCCAGCCGCCGGCCTCTTTGTGAATCTGCCGGTGCTGCTGAGTAATTATTCGGTCCGGATTGAGCTATTGTACAGTCGAAGCAGCTATTCATATTCGGCCAGCACAGATGAGATAAAATATGACATTGAGGGCGCAATCAATTCCCTGAAGATGCCCCTCATGCTGAGATATAGCCATCCTGCTCCCCGGTACAGGCCATATATAAACGGAGGGCTGGTTTTTGCATACAACATAATGACCGATCTTGATCTCCGCCAGGAATCCATTGATGGTACTCCCGTAATTCCCGTTTCTGATTACTCTGCGTTTGTAAAGAAGATGCAACCGGGGTTTACTGCAGGAGGAGGGCTGGAATACAGAGTCTCGAAAAAATATTCAATCTTCATTGATCTCCGTTATGACTATCTGGCCAGCATGGCGGCAGGCTCATTCTTAAACAGTTCCGGCTTTACTCTGACAACAGGAATAATTCTCTAATCATAAAAAAATCTGTCTGATGAAAAAAATTGTTCTCGCCTCATTACTTGTTCTTTCAGCATTGCTTATCAAAGCTGCACCCCCTCAGGGTGAACAGGTACCGGTTGATCCGGATTACCGGATCGGCAAACTCGACAACGGCCTTACCTATTACATCCGTCACAATACGGAGCCTGCCGGCAGGGCCAGCTACTACATCATCCAGAATGTGGGCGCCATCCTTGAAAAGGATAACCAGAACGGCCTTGCTCACTTCCTGGAGCATATGGCTTTCAACGGCACAAAACACTTCCCCGGCAAGACCCTGCTGAGCACCCTTGAGAAGCACGGGGTGGCTTTTGGTCGTAACATCAACGCTTATACAAGCTTTGACGAAACCGTCTACAACCTTAGTGATGTCCCTGTGGATAAGCCGGGTCTTATTGATACCTGCCTGATGATTCTTGCCGACTGGTCTGATTTCCTGACTCTGGACGAGGAAGAGATCAATAAGGAACGGGGTGTCATCCTGGAGGAGTGGCGCAGCAGGCGAAATGCCCAGTGGAGAATGCTGACGCAGATGCTGCCGGTGGTGTACGAAGGTTCAATGTATGCCAAACGCGATATCATAGGTGACACCGCAGTGATCAACAATTTTGATCCTGAGACACTCAGGGCCTTCTACCACGACTGGTATCGCACTGATCTGCAGGCCATAGCTGTGGTGGGCGACTTTAACGTTGATGAGGTTGAAGCAAAGATCAAAAATATCTTCTCTCCCATCCCGGCCATAGAGAATCCGTTACCCAGGCCTGAAAACCTCCTCACCCCGAAGGAAGGCACAAAATATCTGCTTGTGACTGACCCGGAGGCCCCGAGGACAACCGTGAGCCTGATGACCCTTGACCGCGAACCGGACAGGAGGGATAGGGATCTGGACTATATCCGTGAAGGTTATGTCACCTCGCTCATGAACACCATGATGAACAACCGTTTCAGTGAGATAGTACAGAAAGGGACCCCTCCCTTTATCGCCGGAGGTCTGAGCTACTCTGCGGACCTTCCAAGAAACTATAATGCCCTGACCCTGGCTGCATATACCAATGATGGGCAGGAAGCCAAAGGTTTTGAAGCTGCCGTGACAGAACTGGAGCGCGCCCGCCGGCACGGATTTACCCAGGGAGAGCTCAACAGGGCAAGAGCTGAGATGCTTTCCAATTTTGAGAATCTCTACAAGCAGAAAGACAAGATCAGCAATGATGAATGGGCTTCGCAGATAAGGGATCACTTCCTCACCGGGGAACCCCTGCCTTCACTCGATCTCCAGTATGATTACTACAAGAAGATTCTGCCGGAGATAACCGTGAAAGAGATGAACTCCAGGCTACAGGAACTGGTGAAGGATGATAACAGGTTCATCTATATCCAGGGACCGGACGACAAAGAGCACATGACGGAGGCAGAGGCAATGGCTATCATTGAAAAGGTTGCGGCGGCCGACATCAAACCCTATGAGGATGTCACCGGAGGCACGGATCTCATCTCCGGCGAACTCAAGGCAGCAGGAATAGTCAGCAGCCTTCCTCTGCCTCAGTTTGGAGCTACCGAATGGACTCTTTCGAACGGTGCCAGAGTGGTATTCAGACATGCTGACTATGAAAAGGACAATGTGACCATAAGCGGTTACGCTTTCGGTGGCTCATCATTCTACCCTGATTCACTTGAACCAGCCCTGAACCTGTTCCCGACGGTGATTTCAATGTACGGGGCAGGTGAATTTGACAACGTTACGCTCACAAAGATGCTGGCAGGCAAGAAGGCCTCGGTTTCACTGGGCATCCAGGAGACCATGCAGACTGTTACCGGATCCTCCACCCCGAAAGATTTCGAGACCATGATGCAGTTGCTGTATCTCCGCTTCGCCCGTCCTAACTTCAATAAGGAGGCATATGATGCCATCATGGGAAGATTTAAGGCGGTGATCACCATGATGCTGAAAGACCCCAACAAAATCATGTCAGACAGTCTTTCAATGAACATGTCCAATTATCATCCGAGGACATTCCTCATGACTCCCGAATCAATGAACCTCATTAAATATGAAGATATAAACTACATATATGAAACGGCCTTTGATGATGCCTCGGCCTTTACCTTCTTCATTACCGGCAACATTGAAGAGGCCGTTGCCCGGGAGATGGCATCGCTCTATATCGGTTCACTCCCCTCGAAGTACCAGTCTGTAACATACAGGAACCTGGGCATGGAGCAGCCTGAGGGAACAGTCAGGAAGGAGATACCTGTTCCGCTGGCCGTACCCAAGGCAACAGTGATCATGAGCTACAGTGCAGATGCGAAATACAAGCCCTCTGAATACCTTGCAATGGAAGTGCTGAAGGGCATTCTTGACCTGGTCTATACCGAAAAGGTCCGTGAAGATGAGGGTGGTACCTACGGGGTCTCCGTCAATGCCTCGGTTGAGAAAAGACCGGAGGAGAAATCAATGCTGATGGTTGCCTTTGAATGCAACCCGGAAAGAGCCCAGGAGCTGAAAGCCATTATCTATAAAGAGCTGGAGGATATTGCCAAAAATGGTCCAAGGCAGATTGATCTCGAAAAAACGGTCAGTAACATGTTGAAGACCCGTGAGGAAGAGCGTGAGCATAACAGCTACTGGGCAAATACCGTTCGCAACTACTACCTTAACGGAATAGACAGAAATGATAACAGGAACTATACAGATATACTCAATAAGCTGACCGTCAAAAAAATGAAAAAGACGGCAAAAAAGTTCCTTGCTAAAGCTGATCTCCTTGAGATGGTTTTTGTGCCTGAGAAGAAATAAAATCACCGATCACACGGCCCATCTCCGGGCCGTGTGTTCTTCTATTGTCATCCATATCAAGGCAATGTGCGCCGGGTATCAGGCTGGCTATCTCAGTACCCTCACCGTGACTGTGAAACCGGTCTTTTGAGGCTACCACCACCAGTGCAGGAACCGATATCTGTTCCAGACAGCCCTCCATCCGGTAAGGGCTGAGCTGCCTGACAGCCGCCCCCAGCCTTGCAGGATCAGCAGTATCAAGATTACGGCAGTTGATGCGGTACATCTCATCATCTGACTTTATGTCTATCATGAAAGTCCTCATATACCACTTCACCAGGGGCAACACCGGCCTGTAGATATATTTCGCCATCCGTGCAAGGAAGAGGGCGATACCCTTGAAAGGAAATGAGCGGTTGGGCTGAATGAGAATTACTGACAGGGGCTTGTGTTTCAGAAGGGAAAAAGCTTCGGCAATCACAGTAGCTCCGAGTGAATAGCCCACCATGACATAATCCGTATCCTCAGCTATCTCCTGCTCCGCGAAATAAATAATGTCGGATGTAATATCCTCAACCGCAAAACGGTGATCTTTTCTGGTACATGCTGTACCTTTCTCGCGGGTCTCAACATATATCACCTTATGGTTACGGGTAAGCT
>CAZVLJ010000048.1:0-20237 GCA_964627825.1 uncultured Rikenella sp.
CCATCTCTATCTTCCTTCTTAAACTTTCAGGGCTTCGCATTGTAAACAGGTTTTGATCAGAACCCAAATGTGGGGATTTTTCAGTTTCCTCCTTCAGAATTCTCTGAATTTTTCACTGTGATCATTTTATGAAAAAGCATTGCTCATACATTCAGCAGCCTCTCATATATCCCGTAGTTCTCCCGGTCAAAACAAACAAAGATCACCTCACTGATTGCCTTATCAGATTTCAGAAACTTCCTGACTGCTTCTATTGCTATTCTTGCCGCTCTTGCTTTCGGGAAGCCGTAGACTCCGGTGCTGATATTGGGAAATGCAATGGTTTTTGCTCCGTTCTCCACCGCAAGCCGTAATGAGTTGGTATATGCGTTTGAAAGCAACTGATCCTCATTCTTCATCCCTCCGTGCCATATCGGCCCCACAGTATGGATGACATACCTGGCCGGCAGCTTCCCGGCTGTTGTTACCACAGCCTCACCAGCCCGGCAACCGCCCTGACTTTCTACGATCTTCCTGCATTCTTCCAGGATAGTTACGCCTCCTGCCCTGTGGATGGCTCCGTCTACCCCTCCCCCTCCGAGCAATGACGAATTTGCCGCGTTGACTATTGCATCAACTTCGATCCTTGTAATGTCGCCAGGTATTAGTTTTATCATCATTCAATCATATGAGGTTCCTGAGGTTTACCAGACAGTCTTAAGACAATCACAACTCATTGTACTTCCTTGCCGTACCCTTTGATTTGTCAACCGGGTACTTCTCGTTGTTCTTCCTGATCTTTTCCAGAACTATCTCCTTTACGTCAAACCCGTGCTTGCCGGCAAGCAACAGGCTGTAGGCAAAGATATCGGCAAGTTCTTCCCTGAGCCGGTCCCTGTCAACATTCTCACACTCGGCAACAGGTTTCCACAAAAAGAGCTCATTCAGCTCCGCAGCCTCTATTGACAGAGCAAGGGCAAGATCCTTGGTGTTGTGAAACTGCTCCCACTGCCGGGCATCACGGAATTTAACAAGCTCATCTATCAGCATTTGAAAATCACTCATTGTTAAAATGTTTGGACCACTAATTTAACAATTCTGATGCTATCAATAACCTGTAGAAACAGATCGCCGGCTTTATTGCAGGGTGCCAGTCTGTTTCTCAGTGTCCGGCAAGGGTCATTTAACATGCTGTGATACCCACATTCTTTGAATATTTCGCTATATTTATCAGACTCTGAATATTTAATTTATGAAGTATGAGCGTACTTAAACTATTGGTTGTTGATGACGAGCCAGGCATAAGGTCAGGAACCGAGAGGGCTATGAGGAATTTCTCGGTAACATACCCCTTCCTCGACGAAGACTTCACATATGAGATCCTGACGGCTGAGAGCGGTGAACAGGCCCTGGAGATAATTGACAGCACCCCTGTTGACATACTACTGCTTGATAACAAGCTGCCTGGCATGGATGGCATAGAGGTCCTGGAATACATAAGGGAGAAGGAGTATGACGCAGCAGTGATGATGATAACTTCGTATGCCTCGCTGGACCTCGCCGTCAAAGCCACAACGATCGGAGCACACAGCTTCATGCCCAAACCATTTACCCCTCAGGAACTTAGAACCGCTGTTGAAGGCATAACAAAAAACCTCTTCCTCAGGCGCATGACCCGCCAGATGAGCGAAGAGGGAAGAGAGAGCCAGTTCCAGTTCCTTTCAGTTCTCTCTCATGAGCTGAAATCGCCCATCAACGCCGTAGAAGGTTACGTGAGGATTATACTCGACAAGCAGGCGGGCGACTCGGTTGAAGATTACAGGGGCATGCTGGAGAGATGCATGGAGAGACTGAAGGGCATGCGTGCACTCATAACTGACCTGATAGACCTGACGAAGATAGGGGCAGGGAAGAAAAACCGCCTTGTCACTAACATTGATCTCCACGAGGTAGCTAAAAGTGTCATAGACACAGTGGAACCAATGGCAAGACAGAAGAGCGTCAGGATTCATGCGGACATACCTGAGAACTGCTTCATCAGGGCTGACCGCAGCGAGATGGAGATCATACTGAGCAACCTGGTCTCCAATGCCATAAAATACAACCATGACAGAGGTGAGGTGTTTATCTCTATCTCAAAGCCGGACAACATCTGCCAGATTGTTGTTGAAGATACAGGGATTGGCATCAGCAGGGAAGACCATGCAAGGCTGTTCCAGGATTTTGTGAGGATAAGGACCAGTGAGACAAAAAACATATCGGGCAGCGGTCTGGGACTCTCAATTGCCAAAAAGATGATTGATCTCTACGGAGGCAATATCATAGTAGACAGCACCCCTGGTAAAGGAAGTAAGTTCACGGTGACAATACCTTCCTGAAGAAGGAAGGTTGCCGGAACAATCAAACGCATAGCGAAACAAAGGCTGCAGTGCTATTCTTCCTCCCTGACAGGGATCACCAGGCGCATGTCAGGCATCGCGAAAATTACTCCCTTGTTGGCCTGTTTGAGCTCCTGGACGGTAATGCCGTATTTCTTTGCTATGTCAGATAGTGACTCACCCTTCTGTACCTTGTGAACCTTTTTCTTTGCAGACTGAACAGGTTTTTGTTTCTCCTCTCTCTGTGAGGTGGCAGGCGCCTGCTGCTGTACTTCAGCCTGTTGCCTGGCCTCAGGCTCTGTCCTTACAGCTGTATCGGGCTTCACATTATCCTCCTTCTCAGCCTCGGCAGGCCTGTCTGCCATATCCTTTGCGGCAGCAGCATCAGGTTTTGCGACAGGCTTTTCCTGACGTGGCAACTGAGTCTCCTGACGGGGGGTCTCCTGGCGGTGCAACTGAGTCTCCTGACGGGGCAGGACTGTCCCGTCAGCTGTAACCTCTCTCTCTGCCGTGGCCGGTCTGTCAGGACGGGCAGCAGCTTCATCGGGAATGTCTCTCGCCTCTATAACCGTGAGAGCCGTTGAAGCCGGTATTTTCAATACCTGTCCCTCCCTTATGCCACCGGGAGGAATAGAGTTTTCACGATCAATGTCAAGAATTGTAACCTTGTACGCCTTTGCTATTGAATAGAGAGTCTGCCCTTTCTCAATCCTGTGCATGTAGTATGTCCTTCCACCTGAGACTATCTTCTCATCCGCTATCCTTATCCAGGTACCGTCACTCATCTGTACATCAGCCAGAGAGCCCTGTGAACGTGATGGGGATACTGGCGGGCGTGATTGCGCCGGTGCAGCTGCCTGCTGTGCTGCAGGACGTGGTTGTGGTATGGCGGCAGCCTGCTGCCCTGAAGCAGGGATTCTCAGTATCTGCCCGGTCTGGATGCCATTGGGGGGAATGTCATTCTCACGCGTGATGGCATCTATTGTAACCCTGTAGGCCCGTGAGATGGAATAAAGAGTCTGGTTCTTCTGCACTTCATGCATATAAAAAACCCTGCCGTCAGTAACGACTTTCTCATCTGACACCTCTACGGGAACCTGTGCACTGATTGCTGTTGGCAGTGCCATCAATCCGATCAGTGCGATAATCGGCAGAATGCGTGTAAAAAACATGCTCTTAATTTTTTCACGAACAAAGGTAACATTTTCATATAAATGAGAACCACCGGCATTAAGTAAACATAATTATACATAAAGTGTTATTCAGTGTAGAGCAAAACCATTGAGCAAATAATGAATTCAGTACGAAGAATGACCGCTCTGCTGAGGAATGAGTACCAGGGCGAAGGTCTTGACCTTTCTGATTTTGAACATGATCCTGCAGACCAGTTCGGGAAATGGATGGAGGATGCCATCGCCAGAAGGATCAGGGATCCGAACGCTCTTCACCTGGCCACAGCAGATGCCGCCGGAAAACCATCGGGACGGATTGTCCTGCTGCGCGACTTCAGCCGCGAAGGATTTACCTTTTTTACCAGTTACGGCAGCAGGAAGGGTGATGAGCTGGAGCATAACAGCCATGCGGCGATGACCTTCTTCTGGAAGGAGCTCTACAGGCAGGTAAGGATAGGAGGACGTGTATCAAAGCTGCCTCCGGAGGAGTCTGACGCCTACTTCAGAAGCCGGCCGCGGGAGAGCCAGATAAGTGCCGTGGCCTCACGGCAGAGCCTGTTCCTGGAAAGCAGAGAGCTCCTGGAACGTACAGCGCGTGAGATAGATGAGCAGTACAGGGACCGCCCCGTCCCCAGGCCACAACACTGGGGAGGTTACCGCCTCAAACCCGATTACATGGAGTTCTGGCAGGGCAGAGCACATCGTCTGCACGACAGAATATTTTATTCCAGGAACGAGAATAACAAGGGCTGGACCATCAGGTTGCTCTATCCATAATTACCTGACATATAATTCCGGTATGCCGGAAATCATTCACAATAAGCCATGCTCTGGCTAATAAAGCAGCAGAAGAACATCCGGAACCGTTCCCGGCAGCTCTGATCGGCAGTTGATATTGTGGACAGACTGTTCATAATTAGTATGATGTCATAACATGTTAAAAACTATGATATATTTAATTTTAGAGTTTTTAACCCGCTTCTATGACTACCCTGGAGATACTGAAAAACCTGGTGCTTGCACCATATATTCTGAAAGCAACAGCCCTTATCAGTGTGCAGAGGGAGGTTGGGGGTAACCAGTTCCGTCACTGTTTCTCAACCCTGGGCATTCTGCTCGATTATAAGTTTTTTACAAACAGCGTACTTCTCAAAGCCTCGTTGCTGCATGACCTTCTTGAGGACCTGCCTGAAACGCAGGTAGACGAGATAAGGTGGATTGACAGTGATGGTGCAGATGTGGTCAAACTGGTTCTGGAAGTCACCAGGAGGAAGGTGGAGTCAAAGGAACAGTACCTGCAGCGTCTTCTTGAATACGGATCTGTCAATGCCATGCTCCTGAAGTGTGCTGACAGGATAAGCAATCTCACTGATCTGCACCGCGACATTCAGTCAGAACAGAAGATATCGGACTATCTTGATCAGACGGAGAAGTATGTGATCCCTATGGCCAGGAGAGTAAATGCTGACATGCTCATAGAGCTTACAGACCTTGTTGCCAAGCGGCGCCGGATACTGAAGATGCTTGAATGCGAGAGACACAATGGTACGACGCCGGATGCTGAAGAGGCGTGAATGCAAGCGCAATTACGGTCAAGCGCCCGGAACATGACCGGTTACATGCCTGTAACCATGGTGTCACGAGCAGAATAGTTCAGCCCAGCAACTGTTTTACCTTAGCAGATATTTCACGGCCTTCGGCCCTGCCAGCCAGTTCCTTCGTGGCAACACCCATCACCCTTCCCATGTCTGAAGGACCTTTGGCACCCACGCGGCTGATTATCTCCTTAACCACAGTCTCCAGGTCCTGGTCACTCATTGCGGCAGGAAGATATTCCTCAAGCACTGCGGCTTCACTCTCCTCCTTCTCATAGAGATCAGGACGGTTCTGCTCCCTGTAGATGGCAGCTGACTCTTTCCTCTGCTTAACCAGCTTACGGATGATTTTCATCTCCTCCTCTTCACTGAGCACGGTATCCTGTCCCCTCTCTGACCTGGCCAAAATAAAGGCGGTCTTCGCCGCCCTGAGAGCTTCAAGTACCCTTTTGTCCTGCGCTTTCATGGCCGCCATCAGATCTCCTGCAATTTTCTCTGTAAGTGACATGTTACTGATATGTTTTATGTTTGTAAGACTAGCACAAATTTAAGCTATTTCCTGTAGCCACATGGTGCCAGGGCTCTGGCAATTGCATCAACAGTGGCCAGAATGTCTCCACGGGTGACCGATCCCATATGCACCACCCTGAAATAATCATCCTTCATTCCGGGAATCAGTCCGCCTGCCACTATCACCCCGGATGAGGCCATTGTCTTCATGAAGTCTTTTCCATTGACTCTTTCCGGATAGAATGGTGCCGAAAGTGTGTTGGCGCTCAGCTCCTCGCTGACGGGAATCATCTTTATTCCCATCTCCCTCATGGCTTCGCGGAAAGCAGTACCTCTCTCCCTGTGCCTTCTGAACCGGGCCTCCATTCCCTCCTTCAGTATCAGCCTGAGGCTCACCTCCAGGCCGCATATCAGGTTCACTGCCGGGGTGCCGAAGTATGCGGGACGTCTCTCCTCGTAAGCCTTCATTACGGTTCAAACTCTATCGGACCGGGTATCATCAATAGTTTTCATCCCTTCATCGTCTGTTATTGTTTTTCCTTATATAGATCAAGTCCCTGACCTCTCATCAGCTCAAGAAGCTCCTTTCTTGTCTCCTCCCCGGGTGGCAGCAACGGTCTTCTCACATGCCCGCCATAAAGCCCGAGCTCATCCATTGCAGCTTTCAGGGCAGGCACACCCCATCGGGCCGTCACGGCAGCATTGAGAGGAATGATTCGCTGCTGCAGCTCCCTGGCTCGCGTGATGTCACCGGCAGCAAATGCATTGAAGATATCCAGGCAATGTCCGGGCGCAATATTTGCACTGGCCAGGATGCCGCCTGCGGCCCCCATACAGAGGGCTGGAAGCAGGAAGCCTGCCCCGCCGGCAAGCACCTGGAAGCCGGGCTTTACATTGCCCAACACCTCCCCCATCTTTGCAACATTGCCGCCTGACTCCTTCAACCCGACAATATTGGGATGCTCAGCCATGGCAATGATCATGCGGGCTGTCATATCAATGCCAGTGTTTGCCGGCATATTATATACCAGTACCGGCACCGGAGATGCATCAGCCACATCAAAATAGTGCCTCACCAGCTCGTCATGGTTCATGTTTCCCCTGTAGTATGAGGGATTGATCACCAGAACAGCGTGCGCGCCATCTTCTGCCGCAGTCCTGGTAAGGGAGATGGTCTCACGGGTCGACGGGCAGCCTGTACCTGCCAGAAGCAGGCACCCTTCCGGCAGCGCCTCCCTGGCAGCAGCAACGGCCTGTCTCTTCTCGGTCAGTGAAAGCATCACCTGCTCACCGTTGGAGCCCAGTATAAGGAAGCCCGCCAGGTCATATGCTGAGAGCTTCACTATGTTGAACCTGATCATTTCAGGCAAAAGGTTCTCATCTCTGTCAAAGGATGTTGGCAGTGGAGGGAAGATGCCCTTTAAACTGATTGTGTCCATGTTATCTTTTATCTTCTTTGTTTCGTTCCTTATAAGTGCTCATTGAGTAAGGTCTTGCTGAGACTCCGGTACCACGCTCCCGGTCCGGCTCATGGCTCATGACAAACTCCAGGGTACCTCCGGCAGTGAGCTGGTCATGAGTTACGTAGTTCACATCCCGCAATTTGCCATTCAACCGTATTTCTTTCACATAGACGTTCTGACTGCTATTCTCCGGTGCACTTATCACCAGTTCCCTGCCGTCTTCAAGAGTCAAGGTAGCCCTGGTGAAGAGCGGAGAGCCAAGCACATACTCTCCGCTACCGGGAGTGACAGGATAGAATCCCAGGGCGCTGAAGACATACCATGCCGAGGTCTGGCCGTTGTCCTCATCGCCGCAGTAACCGTCAGGAGTGTAGTTATAGAGCCTGTCCATCACCTCGCGGACCTTTGCCTGTGCCTTCCATGGCTCGGGGGTGTAGTTGTAGAGGTAAATCATATGCTGGACGGGCTGGTTGCCGTGAGCATAGTTGCCCATGTTCATTACCTGCATCTCACGTATCTCATGGATTGGGAAGCCGTAATAGGAGTCGTCAAACAGCGGCGGCACAACAAAAACGGAGTCAAGCATACGGACCATCTCTCTCTCTCCGCCCATCAGCTCTGTCAATCCGGCCACGTCATGAAACACGCTCCAGGTGTAGTGCCAGCTATTGCCCTCAGTAAAGGCATCACCCCATTTATATGGGCTGAAAGGCGACTGAAAGGAGCCGTCAAGGTTCCGTCCCCTCATCAGCTTGCTCTGATGATCAAATACATTCCGGTAGTTAAGCGCCCGGGCTGAAAAGAGGTCAATCTCCTCCTGCGGCCTGTCAGTTGCCTGTGCCAGCATCCACAGGCACCAGTCGGCATAGGCATACTCAAGTGTCCGCGCCACATTCTCATTTATACCTGCATCATAGGGAACATATCCCAGGCTGTTATAGTATCCGGCACCGTATCTGCCCACAGAATGTACCGGGCCATGACCCTTTGTATTTTTCATAAGGGCATTCCACAATGTATCAATATCATAACCTCTTATACCTTTCAGGTAGGCATCGGCAATCAGAGATGCAGAGTTGCTTCCTATCATGCAGTTGCGGTGACCGGGACTGGCCCACTCGGGAAGCCATCCGCTCTCAAGGTATGCATTTACCAGTCCTTCCATGATATGGGAGCTCATCTCCGGGTACATGAGTGTCACCAGCGGCATAGCGGCACGAAATGTATCCCAGAAGCCGTTGTCGGTCAGGAGCCTGCCCGGAAGTATTTCTCCGTTATAGGGGCTGTAGTGGATGATATTGTCAGCACTGTCATACTCATAGAACATACGTGGAAAGAGCATAGTACGGTAGAGGGTTGAATAGAAGGTGCGCAGCTGGTCATCAGTACCACCCTCAACCCTTATGCGGCCCAACTCATTGTTCCATCTCTCCCTGCCGGCGTCACGGACTTTATCAAAGCTCATACTGCCTGTCTCCCTCTCCATGTTGATGACTGCCTGTCCGGGGGAGATAAATGATGAAGCCACCCTGGCAGTAATCTCTTCTCCCCCTGCTGTCCTGAATCCTATTACAGCCTGTGCATGATCACCCTCCTTTGCCATACCTCCCGTTTGAGGCTTGCCATCCAGTGCTACTGACCAGAAATCGAACGGCCGGTCAAACTCTATGACGAAGTAATTATGGAAGTTTTCAGGCACTCCCCCGTGGTTGTTCCTGCAATAGCCCACCACCATTCTCTCTTCAGGCATGATTTTTACCATTGAGCCTCCGGCAAAGGCATCCACCACCACCGCCGAGGAGTCGCTCTCCGGGAAAGTAAACCTGAAGAATGCCGCCCTGTCAGTGGGAGTCACCTCGGCAGTAATATCGTAGTCGGCCAGATAGACACTGTAATAATATGGTCTTGCCACCTCGGCCTTGTGTGAGAACCATGATGCACGCTGCTCCTCGGTGAGCCTGTTGCCACCGGTGACGGGCATGAGTGAAAAGGCTGCGTAATCATTGATCCAGGGGCTGGGCTGATGCGTCTGCTTTATGCACGTGATCTTATGATCATCATATGTATACGCCCACCCGTCACCGTTCTTACGGGTCTGCGGGGTCCAGAAGTTCATTCCGAAGGGCAGTGCCACAGCCGGATATGTATTGCCGTGGGAGAGAAGATACTCGGAATCTGTTCCCATAAGTGTACTTACAAGGTCAACCGGCTCAGTCATCATCTCTGCTGAATGATTGTTCCTCATGCATGACAACAGTGCCACAGACATGATAAGGGCGGCAGTTAATCCCGCGGACAGGTTGTTGTTAATCAAAGTCTTCATTCATTTTATTTTCAGCCTGGCAAGGACTTTTTTCAGTACCATCTCAGGGGTAATCCATTTAAGGCATGCAAGATCACCACGCCGGCATTCTCCTTTGCCGTAGATAGTACATGGCCTGCAGGTGAGTTCGGTATCGGGTATCTGTATCTGGTTTTCTTCAGGCATGCCCCATGCGCTGAATCCTGCACGCGGGTGTGTTGCCCCCCAGATGGAGATTGTATTCACTCCGAGCATGGCAGCGAGGTGCATGTTTGACGAGTCCATTGCCACCATCAGTGTGAGCTGTGAGATCAGGGCTATCTCCCCCTCAAGGCTCATTGCCCCTGCCACAGGTATGGAACCGGGCACTCTGGAGGCCATCTCTCTTATTGCAGATGCCTCATCGGGACTGCCGAAGAGGAAGATTGTGCATTCACAACGGGCTGAGAGCATCCTGAGCATGGCCTCCATGAGGTCTGCCGGCCACATCTTCAGCCGGTGCCTGGCAAGAGGCGCCACTCCTATCAGCGGCCTGACCTTACCATTGGCCTGTGTTGCAGCCTCCTCATCACCTGCCGGTGATGTTTTCAGCCAGGGTCCGGGAATTATATCAAGTGGGTAGCCGGCACGTGCAAAGACAGTTCTGTAACGCTCAATTGTATGCGTGAGCGGTGTGGACAGCCTCCCCCGAACCAGCCTGCGCCTGAGCGCCCGCTCCTTGTCTATCACCGCAATATGACAGCCATCAAGACGAAACAGGGTGCGAGCGATCTTTGATCTGATAACGTCATGAAGGTCAGCAATGGCAGTGATATGGTAAAGGGCACGCAACTCACTCCATAGACGATAGAGCCCGGACAGCCCCCTGTGCCTGCCATGGTGATCGGAGAGAAAAACCCTGATACCGGGGATATCGGAAACAAAATGGTCAAAAGGCTTTTTGGTGACAAAGACCAGCTCTTCATCCGGATAAGCTGAGGCAAATGACCGCAGCAGGGGGAGAGTCATTATCACATCACCCATTGATGATGTGCGTATAACAAGAAGACTCATCTCAATACTTTTCGTAAGATTTCTCCTCAATCAGTCCTGATCCGGTAGCCATGTTTATCTTTCTCTTGATCTCGGAACGAAGATCATTCCTGAAATAGACTGACCTGGCTGTTTCAATGAATTCACTGCCGAAATCCTTCTTTCTCTCCAGGTCCCTTATGCGATCCTCTATCTCCCACAGTTCGGCATTGACCCTGTAGAGCTCCTGGTAGAGAGGATCTCCCTTCTCCATAAATCCCGCCAAGGCTTCCTCAAGTATGGCATGTTCCGTTCTCAGGTTGGTGAGCTTCTCAGGGTCACTGATCCTCCTGAGCTTGAGCTCAATGATAGTCAGCTTGTCTGCTATCTCACCGTTTGACACCTCTATTTTCATTCGTTTATATGCTTATTATTTCATTGGTCTGATGGAGCCTGCATAAGACTTCAAACCCCATTACCCTGATGACCTCATGATCATGCAATCTTCAATAAAGGGGTCTTCAATCCTGTAAAAATAACCTTTTAACAGATAAGGACAACTGCTTTTCACTGTGGGTCCACATCAGCCTGTATCCTCAGCAGTCCCTTTCTGGGAACCCTCAACTCGTTTTCCGTCTCACGCCGTATCATCTCCTTGACCTTCGACTGGGACAGGCCGGCACCTATCTTTATCATAATGTTCTTGATATACCATTTCTGCACCTGCATCACCAGCGGGAACTCAGGGCCCAGCACTATGTTGCCGAGGTGCCTGCGGAGGTTTTCCGCCAGCCTGGTTGCAGAAATATTAACTTCATCCAGATCACGGTGTTTGATGGCTATCCTGATAATCCTGGCGAAGGGCGGATAGCCGAAGAGCGATCTCTCTTCAAGCTGGGAGACGCTCATTGACCTGAAATCGTTTTTCAGCACCTGCCTCAGTATCGGATTGGCAGGGTCAGCCGTCTGTATTATCACCTTGCCTCTTCTTGTCCTCCTCCCTGCCCGTCCGCTCACCTGGGCTATAAGCTGGAAACTTCGCTCATGCGCCCTGAAATCAGGGAAGTGCATCATGTTATCGGCATCGAGGATACCAACAACCGTCAGTCTCTCAAAATCAAGCCCTTTGGAGATCATCTGGGTGCCGATCAGTATGTCTGTCTCGCCTGCAGCGAAGCTGCCCAGTATCCCCGAGGCTGCATTTCTGTTTCTTACTGTATCCTGATCCATCCGGGCCACCCTGGCCGAGGGGAAGAGCAGCCTGATCTCCTCTTCGATCTTCTCGGTACCGAAACCCCTTGTTGTCAGACCTGTTGAACCACATTCGGGGCACTCCGACGGAAGCCTCACGCTCTTGCCGCAATAATGGCAGACCAGTCTGCCGATGCTCTTATGGTAGGTATAACTCACCGAACAGTTCGTGCATGCCGGCACATGGCCACAATCAGCGCACATAAGGAATGTCGAAAAACCTCTCCTGTTCTGGAAGAGGATGACCTGCTCCTCTCTGTCAAGGGCCTCCTCCACAGCCTCCAGGAGGCGTGGTGTGAAGTAAGATGCCGATCCTTTCTTTTTACCGGCACTCCTGGTGTCAGCGATGATCATCTCCGGCAACATCACATTGCCATAGCGGGTCATCAGCTCAACGAGTCCATATCTTCCTGACTGAGCGTTATGATAGCTCTCCAGAGAGGGTGTTGCCGATCCGAGGAGGATTTTTCCTCCATGCAGCCGGGCAAGCATCATGGCTGCGTCACGAGCGTGGTAACGTGGGGCAGGGTCATACTGCTTGTATGAAGAGTCATGCTCCTCATCAACGATGATCAGTCCCAGATCCCTGAAAGGAAGAAAGAGCGATGATCTCACTCCCAGTACAGCCCTGAGGCTTCCTTCACTGACACCCCTCCACACCTCACGGCGTGCAGCAGGTGTCAGGCGGGAGTGGAATACGCCGATGGCACTGCCGAAATGTTTTCTGAGACGTTCAATTATCTGCGTTGTCAGAGCTATCTCAGGCAGCAGGTAGAGCACCTGTCTCCCGGATTTCAACTGCTCGGTCATCAGGTGGATATATATCTCTGTCTTTCCGCTGGAGGTGACCCCATGCAGGAGTACCGTATCACGGGTAGCAAAGAGCTGTCTGATCATGTCACGGGCCTCATTCTGGACATTGTTAAGCTCAGCCGGCGGAGCCGGAGGCATGCTCCCCTCTTCTTCTTTCTCTTTCACCCTGCGCCGTCGTTTCATCGGCCGGCCGGGAAGGTATTCAGCCGTGGGAATGGCAGCCTTCATCACCTCACCGGGGTAGGCCATGTAATAATCAGCCAGCCACAGCAGGAAGTCAGTGAGCCGGTCATTGACGGAGTCCTCTCCCGGGAGCAGCCCGGTTATCTCTTTCAGAGCGACCCCCACAGGGGCTGTGTCATGCATCCTGACCACCAGTCCTGTTGACGCGTTGCCCTTCCCGAAGGGTACTGTCACCAGGCTGCCCCTGTGCAAAGCCTGCCTCATGGGCTCAGGTATGCTGTAGGTGAACAAGCCCTCGAGAGCAACTGGGATGACAATATCAGCGTAGAGGTAATTCATGGTATGTAACAGCAGCAAATTAAGAATAAACCGAGAGAAAGGCCCCGGCCGCGGCATGAATTTATCAACGGTTTGAAGCTGTGCCTGCTAACTAAGGACTGTCCTCACCTTTTCAGCTGCGTCATTGAAGGTGGAAGCGGCAATGACTTTCAGTCCGGAGTTGTCTATCAGTTCCCTGGCCTCTTCGGCGTTGGTACCCTGGAGTCTTACTATCACAGGGACACTGATGTCACCGATTGTTTTATAGGCTTCGATGATACCGGCTGCAACGCGGTCACACCTGACGATGCCACCGAAGATATTCACCAGGATGGCCTTCACGTTGGGGTCTTTCAAAATTATCCTGAAACCTGCCTCCACCGTCTGTGGACTGGCCCCTCCGCCTACATCAAGGAAGTTGGCCGGTCTGCCGCCGGAGAGCTGTATGAGGTCCATGGTAGCCATGGCGAGCCCGGCACCGTTAACCATGCATCCCACATCGCCGTCAAGCTTGACGTAGTTGAGGTTGCTCTGCGAGGCTTCTACCTCAGTGGGATCCTCTTCGTTCAGGTCACGCATGGCAGCCAGCTCAGGGTGACGGTAGAGGGCGTTGTCATCAATGATCACCTTGCAGTCTACAGCCAGCACTTTGTCGTCACTGGTTTTAAGGAGAGGGTTGATCTCCAGCAGTGAGGCATCAGAGTTAACAAATGCTTCCCACAATCCTTTAAGGAAGGCAACCATCTCACGGTATGCCTTTCCCTGGAGCCCCAGGTTTGAAGCTATGGTGCGCATCTGGAACTCATGGAGACAGCAGGTGGAATCAACCACCTCGGTGAAGATGGCTTCAGGATTGCGGGAGGCCACCTCCTCTATATCCACTCCTCCCTCGGGAGAGTAGACAACCACATATGATGCCTTCCGGCGGTCAAGCAGAAGAGACAGGTAAAACTCCCTGATCTCCGATTCGCCCTTATAATAGACATCACGAGCTACCAGGACCTTATGGACCACCTTCCCCTCCGGGCCGGTCTGGGGTGTCACCAGGGTCATCCCCAGCATGCGTGATGCCACTTCCGCCGTCTCTTCGGGTGATCTGGCGATCTTCACACCTCCACCTTTGCCTCGCCCGCCGGCATGGATCTGTGCCTTAATCACAAATATCTCCGTTCCATACTTCTTTTTCAGTTCTTCAGCTACCACTGCGGCCTGCTCCGGGGTCTGAGCAACAAATCCTTCCTGAACGGCAACTCCGTGTGCCTGCAGAATTGATTTTCCCTGGTATTCGTGGATATTCATGTTGGAATCAGGTTTAATTAAGAGGTCAGAATGACAAGTCGTATTATTCAGGTATGTAATTTACTCTTTTTTTATATTTAAATTCGACAAAAAATTCACTGGATGAGGAAGCTGACAAATGATGAGCTGAATCGCAAAAGTATTAAGGAATTCAAGGCCATCAGCAAGGCACCTTTTCTCATTGTACTGGACAATGTGCGCAGCCTTAATAATATAGGATCAATATTCCGCACAGCCGATGCCTTTCTTGTAGAGGCCATATGGCTTTGCGGCATAACGGCCACTCCGCCGCACAGGGAGATACACAAGACTGCCCTGGGAGCCACCGAATCGGTTGAGTGGAGATATGTCGGGAGCAGTGCCGATGCGGTCAGGGAACTGAAGCGCAGCGGATATTCGGTCATCTCACTGGAGCAGACTGATGAGTCGGTTCCCCTTGACCATTTTGTACCGGAAAGCGGGAAGAGATATGCCCTTGTCTTCGGTCATGAGATAAAAGGGGTGAGTGAGGAGGTTGTAGCCTTATCGGACCGGTGTGTGGAGATACCGCAGTATGGGACAAAACATTCGTTCAATGTGGCTGTCAGTGCAGGCATAGTGCTGTGGGAACTGGCAGGACGGAGGAAAGGATAAAAAAACCCTGCCAGTTACCTGACAGGGTTTTTTTATGAAATGTCTTTAATTACTGCGTTATTGACATGAACAGGTCATCAGTAAAGAATTTGGCAAATTCAAGGTCAGTCTGGGCAAAGTTTTTCCAGTCACTGTTGTAACCGATAGCTTCGCGGAGACCGTTGATAACGCCATCCTTATCATCCAGGCGGGCTGCGATGACAGCCTTCAGGTATGAAGGAGCTCCGCATTTGCATGGCTTAACTGACTCCATGGTTGTTTTTGCCTTGTTGAGATCACCCTTCAGAAGCTGTGCAAGAGCCAGGTTCATTGTAGGTGTGTCACCAAGGAGGTTGACAGCCTGGTCATATTTACCTTCTGTGATGGCGATGGTACCCAGTCCGAATTTTGATTCGGGGGTGGCTGCTGACATTGAGTTAAAGTATTCAGCTGCAGCCTTGATGTCACCACTGAGAAGAGCGGCAAAGCCAAGGTTGTTCTTCACTGTGTCATCATATTTGAGAGCTTTGGCTTTCTCAAGGGCTTCCATAGCCTCTTCGGCTTTCCCCATCTCGAGGAGTGTCCATCCGATATTGTTCCATGCGCGATAGCACTTGGGTTCTTTCTCGGCAGCCAGCTGATAGTACTTGAGAACCTCTGCAGGATCTTCAGTCAGGGAGCCGGCGTAGAGCAGCTGCTCAAGGCTGAGGGATGAGGGGTCACTCTTGATGGCAGAAAGGATCTCCTCATCACTGAGGCCGATCAGGTTAACGTCAACAATCAGTTTTGACCTTCTGAGCTGCGGAAGGATATCCTTTGCCAGAGCTTCATAGGCGGTAGACATGTTCTTGATCTCCTGCTCGCGAACAACGGGATCCTGGTACATTGAGAGCACTCTCAGGATGAGTTCTTTATCAGCAATTGAAGACTCCTGAACCAGTGCCTTGAAACCTTCCCAGTCTTCTGCGGTGGTCTGGGTGGAAAAGAGCTGAGCCAGTTCGGGGATCTTGCCGTACTCCTTCTGGAGGTACTTGTCTGCAGCCTTGCTCCTCTGCTCGGACAGTCTCTCGTTGAGAGCAAGCGGGCCATCGGGAGAAGCATATGAGCTGTTGGTAACACCCTTGATCTCAATCCGTTCGTTTTCCATCACGAGGGTCACATAATCCTTGAGAGCCTGGATATCAGCAGATTTAAGCTCAGAGGACCTGATATTTGCCTGATTGATGTTATAAAGAATATCAGCCATCTGCTGCTCGGGAACAATACGCTGATAGTTATCCTTGAGCGACAAAGGCATAGGATGGATCTCAGCCAGAGTTGATGTGGCAATCACGCCGTCAGCCAGTTTGATGGGATCAAAGGAAAGCATCTTGCCTTTTCTCTCTGCATCAATGCGGAGAAGGAACTCGGAGACCTTCATTTCAGGTATGTAGTTGACATCACCTGACCAGTTAACGGAGCCGCCTGCCCATGCAACACTCTTGTTGTTTGCAAGAACTTTTTCTCCCTGGGTAAAGAGCACTTCATCGAATGGTGTCTCACCACCTTCATATACCAGAACGGGGGTAATCTTAAGCGTGGTATTCTTGTCAAAATACTTCTCCGGATAGGTGGCTTTAAGCTGAGCAGCAACAATTCCTGCATGAGTTTCAAGAACCTTGGGAGTAATCTCATACGTGACGAGATTGGCGTTTCTCTTCATCTTGTCGAGACTGCTGCAACCTGACATCAGTACAGCAGCAAGCAGAATGACAAAAAGTCTGGTGAAATTTTTCATAATCTGTTTTTTATTAGTTGCGATCAGTAACGATTAATTAAAGCAATTATACGACATTTCTGATTTGGTTGCAAATTTAAAATAATTTTAGTCAATACATGCAACTACACATTAAAAAATCAGAAATCACAGAGATTGATACCCTGTGATACCTGTGTGGCAAAGATTGTATCCCTGATCCTGACGTAGTCTTCATGATTTGCCACGAAGTCGACATCAGACACATCAAGCACCAGGTAGCGGTTCTCTGGATTCTGTCTGAAGAAGTTAAAATAGCTTTCCTGGATGCCTGCGAGATACTCCGCAGTAATTGATTTTTCATACTCTCGTCCGCGCATGGCTATATTTTTCAGCAACCTTTCAGGCGGCACATGAAGGTAGACGTACAGGTCCGGTTTTGGAAGGGAGCTATAGATAATATAGAAGATCTGCCTGTAGAGGCTGAATTCATCATGCTCCAGTGTTTTGGATGAGAAGACAAGCGACTTCATGAAATAGTAGTCGGCTACCGTAAAGCTCCTGAACAGGTCGAGTTCCACCAGCTCCTCCTTGAGCTGCCTGTAGCGGTCAGCAAGAAAAGAGAGTTCCAGGGGGAATGAATACCGGGCAGGGTCATTGTAAAATTTAGGAAGGAAAGGATTGTCGGCAAACCGTTCAAGGATAAGCCTGGCATTATAATCCCCGGCAATCATTGTGGCCAGGGTTGTCTTCCCTGCTCCTATATTTCCCTCAATAACAATATAGTTATACTTTATGGCCTCCATCAGGTCTTTTCATTGCATTCAATATCAAAATTAACATTTGGGAGCCACAATGCAAACCAAAAAAAAGAGGCACCGTATTGAATGCCTCTTCCGAAAAACGATCCCGGATGATTAACCGGATAATATTTACCGGTTATTGTCGCGACGGCGGTCGTGTGAGCGATGCTCACGGTTCCCGCGGTTTCCGTCACGTGGTCCCTGATAATCTCTTCTTTCAGTATGTTCGCGTTTGGGTGGCTCAACCCAGCCTTCCGGCTTGGGAATGAGAGGCCTGCGTGAAAGCCTCAGTTTTCCTGTCTTCTGGTCAATTTCAATAAGCTGTACCTCAACAATATCACCTTCCTTGAAGAGATCTTCCACTGTACCAACCTTCTTCCAGTCCATCTCAGAAATATGGAGCAGCCCGTCCTTGTTCGGGAGGATCTCCACGAAAGCTCCGAACTGGGTGATTGTCTTGACCTTGCCGATGTAGACCTTGCCCACTTCGGGCACGGCGCATATGGCGTTTATCCTGTCTATGGCAGCCCTGATCACTTCATAGTCCTCTCCGAAAACATCCACCATACCCTGACCATTGGTCTCCTCTATAACTATTGTTGCACCGGTTGTGGCCTGTATATCCTGTATGATCTTTCCGCCCGGGCCAATCACTGCACCTATCATCTCCTTGGGTATATAGAGCTTTTCTATTCTCGGTGCATGAGGTTTGAGCTCAGGTCTGGGTTCAGCTATTGTCTGCTCCATGATGTCAAGGATATGCATTCTGCCTGCCCGTGCCTGTTCAAGTGCCTGTTTAAGCACCTCAAATGAGAGACCGTCTACCTTAATATCCATCTGGGTGGCAGTGATGCCGTCACGGGTGCCGGTCACCTTGAAGTCCATGTCGCCAAGGTGATCTTCATCACCGAGGATATCTGAGAGAACTGCAAATTTCTTTCCGTTTTTGTCAGTTATCAGTCCCATGGCAATTCCTGAGACGGGCTTGGCTAATTTTATGCCGGCGTCCATCAGTGCCATTGTACCGGCACAGACAGTAGCCATTGAAGATGAGCCGTTTGACTCAAGGATGTCAGAGACAACACGTATAGCATATGGATTGGTCTCTTCCGGTGGCATCATATTCTTCAGAGCCCTGTGAGCCAGGTTGCCATGGCCGATCTCCCTGCGGCTGGTACCGCGCGCCGGCCTGGCTTCGCCGGTGGCAAAGGGCGGGAAGTTATAGTGAAGGGTGAATTTTTCTGATCCCTGCTTGAGAACCTCGTCAATCATCTTCTCATCAAGCTTGGTACCCAGGGTAACGGTGGTCAGCGATTGTGTCTCGCCGCGGGTGAAGATTGCTGAACCGTGAGCTGCAGGGAGAGGATCGATCTCGCACCATATGGGCCGTATCTCATCGGTCCTGCGGCCATCGAGACGTCTGTGCTCATCAAGCACCAGTCGGCGTGCTGCCTCTTTTTCCACATCGTGGAAGTACCTGTTAACAAGCATCTCATCAGCCGGCTCATCCTCGGGGAACTGGGCAAGGAACTCGGCTTTGATGGCATCAAAGCCGTCAGTGCGTGTCTTCTTGTCGGACCCGCTGGCTGCAAGTGCATAGCATTTGTCATAGGTCTCATCCCATATCTTCTTGCGCAAATCCTCGTCGTTCTTCTCATGACAGTACTCTCTCTTGACTGTCTTACCCGTCATCTCGGTGAGCTCCTTCTGTGCCATGCACTGTGGTTTGATAGCTTCATGTGCTATGCGTAGCGCTTCAAGCATCACATCTTCGGAGACCTCATGCATCTCGCCTTCAACCATCATGATGTTCTCATAGGTTGCACCAACAATGATGTCAAGGTCAGCCCTTTCCACCTCATCAAAGGTGGGATTTACAATAAACTGTCCGTCAACCCGTGCAACCCTGACCTCGGATATAGGTCCGTGGAACGGTATGTCTGATACCGCCAGTGCTGCCGAAGCAGCCAGTCCTGCAAGTGAGTCAGGCATAATGTCTTTTTCGGCAGAGATAAGGTTGATTGTCACAAAAACCTCTGCATGGTAATCATCCGGGAAGAGCGGGCGCAATACCCTGTCAACCAGACGTGAGATCAATATCTCATTGTCGCCGGGTCTGGCTTCTCTCTTGAGGAAACCACCCGGGAAGCGGCCCGATGCCGCATACTTTTCCTTGTACTCAACTGAGAGAGGCATGAAGTCGGTGTCTTCCTTGGCATCCTTGGCCGCAACGACAGTTGCCAGAAGCATGGTCTTACCCATCCTGACAACAACTGCTCCGTCAGCCTGTTTGGCAAGCTTGCCCGTCTCAATCATGATTGACCGGCCATCGCCAAGGTCAATGTTTTTTTCAATTAACTTATACATTTATTTCTCAAATTAGTGCGGGGTAAATTATAAAAATGGAGATACTGCTTCAGGAATTAAAAAAGGCAATCTGAAATTGCCTTTTTTCTTTACTTACGCAGGTTCAGCGCCTTGATAATCTCACGATACCTGCTGATATCTTTTACTTTCAGATAATCCAGTAACCGTCTTCTTTTTCCGACCAGCTTAATCAGCGCCCTCTGTGTACTGAAGTCTTTCTTGTTCTTCTTCAGATGCTCCGTGAGATGCGCAATCCTGTAGGAGAAAAGAGCTATCTGACCCTCAGCACTTCCTGTATCCATCTCTGAAGATCCGAAAGTCTTGAAAAATTCCTGTTTTTTCTCCGTAGTCAAATACATATCCTTATCCAATAGATTGTTAATAAATTCTCCAATTTTGGATCGCAAAGATACAACTCTTATTTGTAATAATTCAAACAATTTGAA
>CAZVLJ010000049.1:0-19637 GCA_964627825.1 uncultured Rikenella sp.
ATCACTTCATCAAGAGCAAGAGCATCAGTCTCCATCTCAACATTGATGACTGATCTTCCCGAAACGGGAATCTCCTGAGTTTTGTATCCGACATAGCTGAACACCAGTACAGCGTCGGTAGGAACATTGCTGAGACTGTATCTGCCGTCAGCATCTGTGTTGGTTCCCACTCCTCTCGATCCCTTGACCAGTACAACTGCATAAGGGATCGGGGAACCATCTTCAGCAGCGGTTACCGTCCCGGTAACACGCGTCTGCGCCATGCCGGCATTGACAAACAACACCGACAGAAAAATGAAGATAAGTTTTTTCATGGAAAAAGAGCGTTAGTTAGTGTAGGTTTACCATCACAAGTTACAACGAAAAATTCTTTCTGTAAAAAAAAAATTTGTATTACATCATACTGTTTTAAAGCATACTTACCGGGTAGTGTGAGAAATAGTCCAAAAGCCTCATTATATGTGGATGCGGGAAATGAGGCAGATATAAGCTGAGTTTATCCGATCCCGGAAATACGCGCCCTGATATGTAATACATAACTCTGCCGGAGGTTATTATTTCTTCCCATAGATGGTAAAAAATGAATTGCTTTGAATAGATTTACTATCATTTAAATTGATTCAATTATTTAAAAAAGACCCCGCAATGAAACTTTTTAAAGCTCTTCTTCCAATAATGTTAATTTTTCTCGGTTGCTCAGGGACAGAAAGGTATGATGTCATTATAAGGAACGGCAGGATAATTGACGGCTCAGGCACGGCTGCCTTCATGGGTGATATTGGTATTACATCTGACACAATTGCCGCACTTGGCAATCTCAGGAATGCCAGGGGCACGACAGAAATAGATGCAGAGGGTATGGTTGTTGCACCGGGATTCATTAACATGCTGAGCTGGGCTGTTGAGTCACTGATTGAGGATGGAAGATCAATGGGTGATATTGTCCAGGGGGTGACACTTGAGGTGCTTGGCGAGGGTGATTCGTGGGGCCCCTGGAGCGGGAGCATGAAGCATGAAATGAAGGAATCGCAGGGCGACATAAGGTATGACATCGAATGGACAACCCTGGGCGAATACCTTGAATTCCTTGAGAAGAAGGGGATTTCAACCAATATAGCTTCTTTTGTGGGTACTGCCACCCTGAGGATTCACGTGGTGGGATATGATGACCGGCCCCCTACGGCAGCCGAGATGGATTCGATGAAGCTGCTTTTGAGGCAGGCTATGGAGGAGGGAGCCATCGGCGTCAGCTCGGCGCTGGAGTATATCCCGGCAAGCTTCGCCTCCACTGAGGAGCTTATTGAGTTGTGCCGTGTGGCCGCAGAATATGACGGAATGTATATATCGCATATCCGGAACGAGGATGAAGCATTTCTTGAGGCAATTGACGATTTTCTTAAGATACCCGCCTCCACGGGTATCAGGTCAGAAATATACCACCTTAAGCAGGTAGGCCGAACCAACTGGCACAAGCTGGATGGCGCTATAGCCAAAATTGACTCGGCACGTGCAGCAGGACTGCAGATCACTGCTGACATGTATAACTATCCAGCCAGTTCTACCGGTCTTGGAATTCTGATGCCGGAGTGGGTTCAGGAGGGGGGATTTGAAAAGTGGATTGCAAGGCTGAAAGATCCTGCAGTAAGAAACGTGGTTGGTCCTGAGATAATAAAGACCATCATGAGGAAGCAGGGCACCCCGGAGAAGGTGCTGTTGATAGGTTTCCATACTGACTCATTGAAGTATCTCCAGGGAAAAACTCTTGCTGAAATTACCGCCATGAGGGGTAAATCTGCCGAAGAGACGGCTATGGATCTTGTAATAGATGACAACAGCAATGTTTCAGCCGTCTTCTTCTCAATGTCTGAAGATAACCTGCGAACACAGATAGCACAGCCATGGATGATGTTCGGGTCAGACGGCAAGTCGATGGCCCCGGAAGGCGTTTTCCTGAAGTCGGCCACTCATCCCCGCGCCTATGGCAATTTTGCACGTCTTCTTGGCAAATATGTGCGTGATGAGGAGGTCATCACCATGGAGGAGGCTGTCCGCAGGCTGACCTCTCTTCCCGCGGCTAACATGAAAATAGACAGGCGCGGTGCCCTGAAGCAGGGTTACTATGCTGACATTGTTGTATTTGATCCGGCCAATATACAGGATCACTCGACGTTTGAGGATCCGCATCAGCTTTCAACGGGCATGTCGCATGTCTTTGTGAATGGTGTGCAGGTGCTTCGTGACGGTGAACATACCGGCGCCACTCCCGGAAGGGTTGTCAGGGGACCGGGGTGGACCGGGAAGTACCTTGAGTAAAAGCATGGGATGATAACTGGCACAACCACATCCTTTATACCTGGTAATCAATGATTCAATATCAAGACTATCAATGACTTGATTTACTATACGAGCCGTGTGGTGTGGATCGATCAGCTCGTCCGGTGAGGGCGGAAGAAGTAAAATCTGATTTGGACTGTAATCTTTAAGACTACCTTTGTACTACTACTATTTTGCATACCTCAAGGTATGTAACCTGAGGTTTTCTGGAGGAAGAGGCATCCTTCTTCATTATACTATTTATCAACTTATTAACCACTTGAGGTGCGCGAGGGCAAAACGGGAAAGGTGCGAACCACACACTGTTTGGTGGAACCATTAAGGCCCCGTGTAGCGGGAGGACAAACAGGGGGTGGTTGTCTTTTCCGGCCTCCTTTTCTTTGGTTCATTTCTTTTGGAGTAGCAAAAGAAATGAACAGTAAGCCTAAAAGAAAAAGACCGGCATGAGCAGGTGAGCACCACACCGGTCCGAATTCAATTAAAGGGTAGTGATCTTTACTTCTTTTTTACGATCAGGTTAACAAGGAATAAAATAATTATGGCACCGATTGCGCCGGTAAGAATGGCACCGACCCAGCCACCGCCAAGAGTAACTCCGAGCTTGCCAAGTATCCAGTAACCAAGCGGAGCACCAATGATACCAACGATGATGTTACCCAGCAGACCCAGGCCGCTGCCTTTGTAGATCACGCTTCCGAGCCATCCTGCAGCTGCACCGATGAGAAGACTGACAATAATTTCCATAATCCTGTTATTTTAGATTAGTACTAAAGAAATATATGTAATACAATACATATCGAAAGCATTTCATTCCCGATATTCAGAACCTCTAAATTAGCATTTTTAATTAAATAGAGTATAACTGGCTAAAAATAAAATGAGATCTCGGCCGGAAAATCTTCATCGCTGAGCACTCTGAAAAGAACCGGATCCTTAAGGATATCTCTGATATCAGCTCTTTCGCCGTCAAGAATGACCTGCCTGTTCATGAACCGTATGCCGTGGCTGTAATCAACATACCAGTAAATATGCCCGTTGTAAACGGGCTGGATAGGATTACCGTCAGTCCTGTGCCATCCATATATCACAACCCTGTCAGAACGATCCGCTATGCGTGATGATATGATCACATCTTTTTTGATTCCTGCCACCAGCTTACCTTGTCTGCCTCCGGCCTCGGCCAACTGCTTTTCTATCTGAGTATTATGCTCCTCGAACCTCGCCACCAGCTCATTGGCATTACCGACTGGCTTGTAAAAGAACGGCTCAAGCTTTACTTCAGCCTTAGACCATATATGATCACTCAGCTTAGCTGTCAGCAATGAAGCCCCATACAGGTCAGCCAGTCGTTGGGCAGTGCGGGGATTCATCGGGATACGGCAGAAATCATCATCACTGCCAATGGCTAGGTAATCAGGCATAACCTCATATTCCAGGGTATGCGGATTCCCGTTGAGGTCATTGAAAACCGCTCTCATAGTTATGGTTTCCCTGAGGAATCGCGGAATATTTCCGGAGGCAGCAGCATGGAATATCTCCATCTCCCTCTCTTCCAGGGGAAGGTCGCTGATACGCTTCATGAACTCCGGGCCGGTCTCAGCCGAGGGATCACGAAGAGGGATGTTCAGCCTCCTGACAGGGACCACAATGGTGTCAGCAATTAAATGGCTGTACGCCCTTTCACCAAAATAACAATAGCCGCGCTGCTTATGCCTTGTCCCGCTCAGTATGCTGTGAATGAATCCATTATATTCCACCTGGCGGGTGTGATAGATCTTGCCTTCAGGATTGGGTTTGAAAATAAATTCAATCTGCCTGCCCGGCGAACGGTACCATACCAGCGAGTCCCGCTCGCGCCTTTTCAGCCTGAATGATGCGGAGAGATAATCACGCATCTTCCCGCTTCTGTACCATGTGCCTCCCTCAGGTGACACCAGCGGCTTGCCGTTGTAGATCACCACACTGTCATTGTATGCCAATGTACAGAGATGCCTGTTTTTCCCCGACCGGAGCCAGCTGACTATCTTCGGCCCGTACCGGTCATTCTCCCATCCGTAATTGCTGTCTAGAAAGGCTATTCGCACCACATTTCCGGGTATCTGTTCATAAGCATCAAGAAAGTTGAAAATGAACCGCCCGCCACCGCTGTGGCCGTTCAGAACCAGCTCGGGATTCCAGGGTGCAAACAGAGAGGTTATTTCATCTACCATCTTTTTTACTATCTCCGTGTGGCCTGAAGTGTTGGCGGTCCATGCGGGCCAACTCTTCTGGCTGTTTTCGAGGTATGCCAATACCACGGTTCTGTCAGCAATCACCTTCCTAAGGAACCGGGTCTGTGCCCCTATATGCTGAATATCATAGTGCCAGTCATCACCATCATTCAGCCTTTTGCCGAAGGTTTGTTCTATTGTATTGCCGTTTGGAAGGGCATACAGTATAAGCAGCACCCTGTCATCCTCACCGAAACCCTGCAGAGGGGCATTGATCAGTATCCGCACTCCGGGAGGTGAGTTTTCGATGACAATCTGTTGCTCGTCATACAGGCCTGAAGGCCTGAAGCCCGGAAAGGTCTGGGCAAGGACAGCAGCGGTGATGGCAGAGAGGACAGCAGCTATAATTAAGCTTCTCATAGTTTACATAGGCCGTTAATATACTCCTCAAGCATAGTGTAGCCGGAAGGAGCAATGGTGTTCCTGTCATCAGGATCAGCGGGATCAAGCTCTTTCTTCATCTCCCATGAGTCAGGCATACCGTCCCTGTCAGTATCAGCAGGAACGTCATACGTGCGCAACAGTGGCCATGCACCCACGCTATTCTGTGAATCGATTATTCCTGTACCCGCACCGTAGGAATCACCGTAGGTGCATTGGCCGATGCGCGTCTCGCTTATGATCCTTCGGTCATGGCTGTCGCGGCGCGGCAGGGTGGCGCCGGCATCCTTCAGCACATCGCGGAAGGCTTTCCTGGCAGTAGTGGTCATTACGGGCGCAACCGGGAATGGTTCAACCGCTCTTATGGCCTGAAATCCTGAGTAATCGCCCTGAACTCCTCCTTTCCAGTTGTCACGTGATATCTTCCTGCTGCCCTCAACGCGGTTGCCACTGACAAACCATCTGCCAATCGTGTCCCAGGGTTCCACAATACGGCAGATGACGTCCCTTTTTGTTGCAGGTCCGGGTTTGTAGTAGTTGCTGACCATGTTCTGCTGACCCATCTCTCCACCGTAGGAGCTGTTGAAGCCCCAGTTAAAAACAACGTTGTTCCGGAAATCCACCATCTCGGTCTCACGTGTGTCAGGGTGGTATCTTGCGCCGCAGAAGCGTGGCAGTCGGCTTGTGTGGCTTGCCAAGAGGTTATGGTGGAAGGAGGCGCCTTTACCTCCCCATATGCCTCCGTAACCATGCTCACCCTTGGGGTGGCCGGCATCATACAAGCTCTCGGAGATAATGCACCACTGCAGGGAAAAGTTCTCATTGTCATAGAACGAGGCTGCCTCATCAACTGACCAGCTCATGGAGCAGTGGTCAACTATAATGTTCTTCTGCCTTATACATGAGATAGCATCTTTGGGCTCCTCGCCCGGGGTCTCGTTACCGCACCTGAACCTGATATACCTTATTATAACGTTATCCGACTCGATGGAGACTGTCTCCCCGCTGATGCATATACCGTCACCAGGGGCAGTCTGACCGGCGACTGTAACATCACCTTTTGAGATATTCAGTCTCCGTTTAAGCTCTATGGTGCCGGAGACCGCAAAGACAATTGTTTTCGGACCAGGTTTGTTCAGAGCCCACCGCAGAGAGCCTTCGGCAGGCTTGACAACCGAATCAGTGAGATTTGTAACTGTATATACATTCCCTCCCCTGCCTCCGGTTACATACCGGCCAAATCCCTCCGCCCCCGGGAATGCCGGAAGCTGGGCAGAGGCAATAGTAGCTGCAGAAAAGAAAAGAATAATTGAGATAATCCTGCTCATCTGACTCTGGTTATGCTGACACAGCCGTCAGGAGTTACTGTCTCAACGTTGATGTCAGCTGATTTATCGCCCCGCACCTCAAAAAGACCTTCAGCCTCCTCCGGAATCCTGAAACCGGTAATATCCACATCAGAACTGTTAAGGAAGAAGAGCAGTGGTTTGTTTTCCGTAACAAGCCGCATATTTCTGATGATCACCCCTTTTGCATCTATGCACGTCATACCGTTCTCAGAAGTCATATCAATATTCTCCATACTGATGTTCTCCAGGTTGAGCTCCGGCAGACCCTGAAGGTATATTGCCTGTTGTGCTCCCCTGCAAGTTATGTTTTTCATTGAGATATCCCTGAATTGTGGTGTCTCTTCCGTGACAGGGGGTATTTCACCTGTTGTGGTCTCAACATTCCTGCCCTCGGCAAGCATCTCGGAGACCGAGAGGCCTCCGTAGTAGAGGTTGAAAGAGATGGCCTGGGTGGGGATATCGGTCATCAGGATGTCATTAAACCATATGTTCTCAACCACACCGCCTCTCCCGCGGTTACTCTTGAACCGTATGCCCACATCTGTTCCCATGAAGGTGCAGCCGGCAACAGAGACATTTTTCACTCCGCCGGACATCTCACTCCCTATAGTAACACCTCCGTGACCATGATAGACGATACAGTTCCTTATAACCAGGTTTTCTGTTGGCATCCCTCTCTCCCTGCCATCCTCGTTCTTGCCTGACTTTATACAGATAGCGTCATCACCCACGTCAAAACTGCTGTTATAGAGCAGTGTATTGCGGCATGATTCAATGTCAATGCCGTCACCATTCTGTGAGTACCATGGATTTCTTACAGTGATATTCCTGATAGTAAGGTCCTCGCACATGAGCGGATGGAGGCACCAGGCAGGTGAGTTCTGGAATACAGGGCCGTCAATCAGTATTTTCCTGCAGTTAACCAGGCTGACCATCACCGGACGGAGAAAATCCCGCATTCCCTCGTAGGCTTCAACGCCACCCTCCAGGGGTATCGGAACATTCATCTCACTCTCATCCACAGCGACCATATATGATTCAGAGGGGTACCATGTCTTGCCATCTTCGCTGACCACACCGCCCGAGCTAACCAGATCCTTCCACATTGGCGGGGGTATCTTTTCCCTCTTCACATGTCTCCAGGCGTGTCCGCTGCCATCCCAGACCCCTTTCCCGGTGAGGGCTATATTCTCAAGCCCGTTACCATAAATGGGAGAAATGCATCTGACCGTGTTGTATCCTTCGAAGCTTGTCTCTATGAGCGGGTAGAGGCTCTTGTCAGGGCTGAAGAGTATCAGCGCGCCCTCCATGGCATGCATCCTGATATTGCTTTTCATTATTACCGGACCGGTGAGCCAGATCCCGCGTGGTATAACCACTGTGCCTCCCCCTTTTGCAGCTACAGCATCGACAGCTTTCCTGAAGGCTTCAGTATTGAGCACGAGACCGTCTCCCACCGCTCCGAATTCTGTCAGGGAGACGCTGTTGGCGGGTATCTGCGGCTCAATCACCTGCGGCATATCAAACTCAACGTCCCTGTATATCTCACCCGCGGGTGCAGCGACACCAACAGGAACTCCTGCCGGTGTACCTGATGCCGCCGGGCTGACAGCCGGCGCCATTCCGCCTGACCTTCTCATTTCTTTCATGGCGGTGAAGACAAGCTGTGCCACGGCGGTGGCTCCGGCAGGCTGAAAGTGAGTATTGTCACTGCTTCCATCAGGGTAGCCTGCATAGATCCCCGGAGGGAAATTCATGAAATAGGTCGTGGTGACATAATCCTTGCCCTTCCCGGTAAAGAAGTCGATACTGAGGGCTGTCAGGTCGATGAGCCGGGCTCCGGTGGCAGCGGCAACCTCACGCATGGCTGCAGGGTAATCGCCGTGCGTGTTGCCAAGCCTGCCCTCCTTCCATGGATAATTGCGGGCAACAGGTGTTACCAGGATGGGTATTGCACCCTTTTCGCGCGACTGGTTCACATAGAGCCTCAGGAACTCCTTGTATCCTGCTATTGACGTGTATCGTTCGCCCTTGTTTACCGAGGCATCGTTGTGCCCAAACTGTATCAGTACCAGATCGCCCGGACTGAGCCGGTTGTATATATCAGCCCATCTTCCCTCTTCGAAGAATGATCGGGTGCTGCGCCCTCCCCGCGCCCTGTCCTCCACTATCACGCTGTCATTCCTGACAAGGTGCCTTATCATTTTCAGTGAGTCAGATGACATGAACGACTGGAATACCTGGCCCCAGCCCATTATGGGATAGCGCTTTGCATGATAGTCCTTCTCCAGTGAATAGTCGGCCACGGTTGAATCGCCTATAAGCCATACCCTGGTTATCTTTTTCTTACCCCTTCCCCTGTTGAATTCTGATGTGTTTCCGGCTGTAAAGGCCGGCAGGATACACGTCAGAATAATCATTATCAAAAACCTGCTCACTCTCATTGTCAATCTGTTATTTTAATCCTGAACCAGTCAAGGTCAACATAACCGGTGTCATTGGTAAAGCCATCACGCAAAGCGAAGAAGCCTACCTTTGCCCCTATCCACATTCCCTGCCGGGCGATGAACGGATCACCGGCATCGGCATATTCCTTTCCGTCAGTACTGTAGCTAAAGCGACATGATGCACCGGCCCCGACAGTCAGTCGCAGAAAGAGATCCGAATTATCCACCTGCCGGGAGAATAGTAACTCCTCAGGACCACCCCTGGCGGCATCATTGCATTTCACGACTCTGAGCAACAGAGTGTCTCCTGTTCTTCTCAGCGAGATATACCGGTAATCACGGCCCATGACCACCATGCCGGCCTCCTCGCCATCAGACCGGAGGTTGCACCTTACCGAGGCCGTGGCAACAAATTTCTCAGCCGGGAATTTACGCAGGAAGAGGTTTGACACATCCCACAGGTTACGCATGCTGTCCGGCCTGGCAATACAATTAAGCCTGTAGAGGCCATATGCTTCAGAGGGATATCCCCATGTGACTGACGGGTTAGCATGCCACTGCCAGTTAAGAGGCATTGTATTCCCGTCGAACTCATCGTTATGATGCAGCGTTGTGTCAGGGGAAGCACCTTTCACAGCAGGGGCCTGATGAGAAACCACGGGTTCGCCTGTACCATCACCATCACTGTCAGTGCCGATCACGGGCCAGTCGTTGATCCATCTCACAGGCTGAAGGTGTACAATTCGTCCGTAGGGTCCTTTATCCTGGAAGTGGATGAACCACTCTTCCCCGGAGGAGGTTGTTATCCATGCACCCTGATGAGGGCCGTTGATCTCTGTGCTGCCCCGGTGCATGACTACCCGGTGCTCATAGGGGCCGAAGACCTTATCCGACCTCATCACAAGCTGCCAGCCGTTTGTCACGCCACCGGCAGGAGCAAAAATGTAGTACCATCCGTTCCTTTTGTAGAATTTGGGTCCCTCCACTGTGGGATTTTCATCATGACCGTCAAAGACCATCACCGGATCACCTATGACCCCGGTGCCGTCAGGTCTCATGCGTGTGACCATCAGAACGCTCTTCACCCCTGCCCTGCTTCCCGCAAATGCATATGCCAGGTATGCCTTCCCGTCATCATCCCACAGCGGAGTGGGATCTATCAGCCCCTTTCCGCTCATTACTGTTGCAGGAGCGCTCCAGGGTCCGGCAGGATCCCGTGCCTTAACCATGAAGATGCCATAATCAGGATCAGGATAGAAGATATATAACTCACCGTTATGTTCCCTGATACACGGAGCCCATGCCCCTCCGCCGTGCCTGACGGTTGAATAGTATTGCTCCGGCTGGAGCCTCTGCAGGGCATAGCCGGTCAGCTCCCATGATACGAGGTCATTGGAGCGCAGAACCGGAAGACCGGGCACACAATTGAATGATGAGGCAACCATGTAGTAATCATCTCCTGCTCTGATCACATCAGGATCAGAGTAATCAGAATGAAGCACGGGATTGGTATAAATGACATGCTGCCTTTCCGTATTCAGGGTGTTTCCTGTCTTACGGTCCATCGCCCTGTCCTGTGCAGAAACATCGGCCACATCCATTGCGAACATGGCAAGTAATATCAAAACCATGCAGACAGGAATATAAACGCTCCTTCTCTTCATCAGTGATCGTGCAATTTTATCCGATGATTTTCCGCTACAATTACCCCGGGACCGGGATATACTCCCGGTCCGCAGGGATAATTACAGAATTAACCCAAATCCTGTCAAAACTTTTTAATCAGTCCAATATGGCGCACCGGCAGTGCCTATCCCTTCAAAATGAGTGTCAAGGAAGGTGAAATCACCTCCCACCGGATCGGTCCAGAGGGCTGTTGAGGCTCCGCTGTAGGCAGTCATCAGATGGTTGAACGGCGCTGTGGTTCCATCGTAGAAGTCGGTTGTATAATAAGACCCTGAGACGGTAAGTGTCATGGATCCCGGCCTGATACCGTTAGCCCGGTCAGCAGTCTGTCCGAAAATACAGTCGCTGACAGTTATTGTTCCGGTAGAGGTGTTGTTGGAGCCGAAATCAATGAAGTACCTTGATGATCCTGTATCCATGGTGGTCTCATTAAATGTGCAGTTACCAACAACAACACTCTCACAACCGGCGCCGTTACCATAGTTGATGATTCCCCCCCTCAGATTGTAGATAGTGGAATTTATGAACTTGATATTGATGAAGTTACCGGTAGCGGCTCCGTTCAGAACGCCATAGTGGCTGTCAAAGGCAAAATCGTACATTATGCAATTCAGGAATTCCACATTCTGGATGACCTGGCCGTCAGCATTACCGCGGAGACGGATTGCGCTTCTGCCGGAGTTCCTGACGATGCAGTTCCTGAATTTTATGGCACCTATTGAAAAGGCATCGCCTTCCTGGTCTATAACTCCCCTGTGCTTCGAATCGCCGGCATCGTCATACAGACAGCTGATGTCAACATTCTCAAAAACGAGTGAGTCAGAGAGTGTCATTGCTGTTCCGATATCAAACATATGATTGCCTCCGCCGGTCATCAGGAATATCTTCGGCCGGTCATCAGGCAGTATGCCTCTTACCTTGGTACTCGTTCTTACAGTATCAACTTCCGGAAGGCCATAGGAAGCACCGTTTGTAAGCAGTATCACTCCTCCTGCAGGCAGGGCGTCCAGTGCAGCCTTAAGATCTTCACCCGGGCCCAACAGCACATCACCTTCAATGACAACATGTGTCCGGCCTCTCACGAAGTTGCCGTTCATCAGTCTGATCTCATAGATTCCGTTCGGTACCCCGGTGAACTCCCTGGCACCAAGTGACAGGTCTTCAGCACTCAGGGTATATGGAGTCTCCGTTGCTCCGCTCACCAGTAGCAGGGAGGTGGCCGTCACACCCGGTTCCCACTGTACAATGCATGCATTCATGGCTGACATATAAGTATCATAGCCCTCGAAGAGGTTCTCGGGATCAGTTTTGAATGCCACGATTGTCCATTTTGATTCTTCCACTCCGGAAAGCGAACTGACCGCTTTAATCCTGGCGGAAAACTGGGTATCTCCGGCAGGCATTACATATGTGTAGCTAACCTGGCTCTCATCCGATGCAGGCACTTCTGCCGAATGGATAAGTGTACCCGAGGCTGTGGCACCATCATACAACTCCATCAGGTAATGATCAGCGTCCTTTACGGATAACCATGTAAGGGTAACCGTTGTTTTGTTGCTTATGATTGCCTCAACACCAACAGGAGAGAAGGCCCTGTTAAACTCCAGATCCTCAACTACCGGGTCAATCTCCTCCTTGCAGGAAGTGAAAAGCAGCATCGCCATCAGCCCGGTCAGTAATCCTGTATATATAATTATCTTCTTCATAGATAACAGTTTAATTGGTTCAATAGCCATAATCATTTTCCAGTGTGCCGTTGCTGGCATCTATAAACACCTGCCATATTGGCCAGAACTGATTCTGATCCGGATCATTCGTAAAGAGCGAGCTGATCTTTGTTGCACCCAGCCTGTCAGGGCTGACATATACGGTGTTATAGGTATAGTCTGCCGATCTGTCTTCATTCTCGCCCCTGTTCAGTCCGTAGAACTGGAGTGACTCGCCATCAGATGCATAGCGGTAGTAGAGTCTTTCCGGCACATCTGAGTAAGCGTCTTCGCGATTGCTGAGGCTGGTCATTTTCGTCAGTGCCTCATTCATTTTTGTTCCTAGCAGGTTCCAGCGGATCAGCGCAGCTTTGCGGTCCATCTCACCGCAGAATTCGAATGCATGCTCCTGAACAATGGCATCGAACATCTGCTCTTTGTTGGTGATGGCGTTCAGATAGGCATCAACCTTCACCGGCCAGTCAGCCTGGGCAAATGCTCTCTGGCGTATCTGTTTCAGGTAGTCTTTGGCAGGGCCGAGATTGCCAAGGTCATTCTGGATCTCCGCAGCTATAAGCAGCACCTCGGCGTAGCGCATATAGATTTCATTCAGACCATCATCATTGGTAGAGGTAACGAATCTGGTCATCCATTCATAGCGAAGCTTACCGAAATACCAGAGTGAGACTCCGTCACCGGTTTCGATTGTCTGCCTTGATACACCCTCGGTGGCGGTACCCCATGAGTAAGGCACACAGGTAACGTCGCGGCGGGTGTCTCTGACATCATAATCATAGAAGACGTGTGGCAGGGGACCGAAGAAACCTCCACGGGGCTGACCCGTGTACTGGTCGGCACTTTCATGCGGCACCCCGAAGGTGTAGGCCATCCTACCACGGCCGTCAGCAAAAGGTATCTCCCAGAGTGACTCGCCGCCAGCCGCGATATTTTCCTCACACACCTTCCGCCAGAATCCCTCGAAGCCGGGCTCCAGCTTGGCTGTGCCGCTGGTGATCACATCAAGACATTCCTGCATTGCTATCGGATAAAGTGTTGCAGCAGAGAGCTCGGGATCAGTACTTTTCCTGATACCGTCAGGATACTGAGAGTATCCTGCTGCAGCCATACACAACCGTGCACGGAAGGCCTTGACAAAAGCTTTGTTTATCCCCTCGGTGGTGGTCGTCCTGGCATTGCCGTTGGGCCATGCAACCAGTTCTGAAGCCTCACCAAGATCGGCGATAATCTGTTTGTAAATATCATCGCGGCTGCTCTTGGAGAGGTACATGGTTTCCGAGGAAACCGGTTCAAACCTTGCAACCACGTCGCCCCATGCCTTGACAAGGTCAGCGTAGAAGATTGCCCTGAGAGTGAGGGCTTCTCCGAGGAGCTGACCCATTTCTGTGCCCGGATCAGGATTTCCGTAGGTCCTCAGGCCCCTGATACAGATGTTGGCGCGCTCAATGCCCGAATACATCTGGGCCCAGGCATTGTTAGCCGTGTTCATGTCAGTATTGGTGGTTGAATTGACATACCTTGACAAATCCGATCTGGCAGACGAAGCGTCTGACGCATTAAGCCACTCTATATCAGTGTTGGCGCCGTAATGTGTCAGGAACCTACCCCTGTATGAGTTGGTCTGACCGATAGGCTCTTTGATCCCGTCAATGGCCGAGGCCGCAAGAGTGGGATTGGAGAAGATAAGTGACTCATCAAGCGTTGACTGTGACGGAGCTTCAAGGAAGTCCTCACATGACACGAGCAGGCCGGCGAACACTATACTGATTATTATATATAAGAACTTTTTCATACTCATCATTTTTAATCAGATTAAAATGTAAGATTCACACCAAACAGCAACTGCCTGCTCTTCGGATAAGCCGAATAGTCAAGCCCCGGGGTAAGAACAGTGTTCCTCCTGGAAGAGACCTCTGGGTCAAAGCCCGAATAATTAGTCAGCACGAAGACATTGTATCCTGAGACATAAAACCTCAGTCGCTGAATATTAAGCCTTGAAGTAACCAGTTCGGGTAGCGAGTACCCCAGTGTAAGCGTATTAAGCCTCAGGAATGATCCGTCTTCCACAGCCCAGTCGCTGAACACATGCCTGCTCATGAAGGGTGACCACATGGTCGTGTTTGCATTCATTGAAGCAAGCGTGGCAGGGTCATTGACCAGGGTGCCCGTGGCTGCATCAAGGTTGGTCCATCTCTGTCCTTCCGCCATAATGTCAATCAGGTTGCGGAAAGGATACCTTGATGTGGTGTATTCAACCTTGTTTGCATTGTAGATATCATTGCCATAGCTCCAGTTGAACAGGGCGGAGAGGTCAAACCCGTAGAAGTAACCTTCCACGTTGAATCCTCCTGTATGTTTCGGGTTCGCGTTGCCGATGACCGTACCGTCAGCAATAGTCACCATCCCGTCACCGGTGAGATCCCTCAGCTTGAGACTGCCAGGACGCACGGTTCCTATCACATCTGTATTATCAACAACACCCTCATTGAGTATCCATTCATCTGCTGCCGCATCGTAACCCGAGAAGTCCGAGACCTCATAGCGGCCGTCATTTATATAACCATACATTTCACCTACTGATCCGCCCAGGGCTATCCAGTAGTCATTGCCTATCTCGGTTGATGCCCAGCTGGTGTTCTGGCCGAAGTCGTTCATCACCCCGAGAGAGAGTATCTTGTTCTTGTTGAACCCGATGTTGAACCCGAAGCTAAGACCGTAATTCTTTGCATTAAGCGCTACCACGTTCAGTTCAACCTCCAGACCCTTGTTCTCTGTTTCTCCCATGTTCCTGTACTGGGTGTTGTATCCGGTGCCGGATACGGGGAATTCTATCAGCAGGTCTTTTGTGTTATTGCGGTACAGTTCCACGCTACCGTTTATGCGGTTCCTGAAGAATCCGAAGTTGAGCCCCAGGTTGCGGGTGAATGTTGTCTCCCATTTAAGGTCAGGATTGGCCATGGTTGTTGAGGGAGCCCAGAATGAAGAGAAGCCGTTGATCCATGAGGTGGTGCGGGCTGTAAATATCTGAGCTATCTGGTTGGACGGTATGTTATTGTTCCCTGCCGTGCCATAGCTGAACCTGATCATGAGGTTGTTCAGGGTGTTGGAGATACCTTTCATGAACTCCTCCTCCGAGATCCTCCATGCAATGGCTGCTGAGGGGAAGTAGCCCCATCGGTTGGCAGTGGAGAATTTGCTGGAACCGTCAGCCCTGTATGTTGCCGAGACAAGGTATCTCCCCTTGTAGTCATACATCACCCTTCCAAAGAACGAGAGCAGCTTGTCATCAGGATTGTATGTATTCGTGTAGCTGTTGGAGTAACCCTGGCTGGCCAGCTTGTAGGCATCCTCACCTGTGAAGAAGTCAGGGAATCCCCATATCTGGTTGAACATTGTGTTCGTCTTTGTTACAAGCACCTCCTGTCCGGCAAGCAGCTTGAGCGAATGACCGGTAGCACCGAATAGGTTTGCGAAGTCATAATTAAGGGTGTTGGTACTCCTTATACCGTTGCCCTTTCTTTCATAAGCTTCCAGGGCAGGCATATTCTGGTAATCAGCCGTGGGAGTGTTCCTGACGTAATAAGTGGTCGGGCCATAGAAGCGTTCGTCGTTGTTAAAATAGTTGTCAAGTCCTGCCTCACTGCGGAATACTAGTCCGTCTGCAATCTCCCATGCGAAGCTGCCCCCCAGGTTGAATCTCTTCCTGAGCTGCTGGCGGTCATTATCTCTTACGTTGTCAAGCGGATTGACCATGTTTGCCCCCAGATCGGTATCATCAAGATCAATGATTGAGTTAAACGGTATTGGTACGAATAGCATCGCCTGCTTTACCCTGGCATCATTGGGGGTTGCTCCTCCCTGGTCAGTGGCTCCGGCACCAAATATCCTCAGATCAGAATAGCGTACCGAGAATGAAAGCTCCACCCTTTCTCCTGCTTTGTGGTCAAGCTTCAGAGACAGGTTGTCACGCTTATACTCTGATGAGAGCATGATCTCATCACTTCTGATGCCTGCATAGGTGGCCGAATACCTGAATTTATCACTCCCTCCGGTCACGTTAAGGTCATGATTGAATACCTTCCCGATATGACCGAAGACCTGATCAAACCAGTTGGTTGCGGGCTGCCCGGCATAGAGGTCAATGTCCTGAAAGTTACCAAAAGAGCGCTCATAGTTCTCGAGATTGTCAGCGAGAAGGGCATACTCATACTGCCATTTCATGTAATCCTCAACAGTTATTGAGTTGAGGTGGCTGGACACTTTCTTCATGCCGTAATAGGCATTGTAGCTGACCCTTGGCTTGCCTTCCTCACCGCCTTTTGTGGTTATGATGATAACGCCATTGGCGCCGCGGGCTCCGTAGATGGCCGTTGAAGAGGCATCCTTCAGCACATCAATAGACTGTATCGTTGATGGCGGGATATCTGTAATGTTGTTGACGGGGAAGCCGTCAACAATGAAGAGGGGTGCATTGCTCTGTGTGATAGAACCCCCTCCGCGTACACGGATATTTATTTCCGCGTCAGGAGATCCCTCCGTAGTGACGATTTGTACACCGGCAAGCTTTCCGGTAAGAGCTTCAGTTGCTGTAGAAACAGGCACACGCGCAAGATCCTCACCCTGCACTGAAGCAACCGAACCCATCACATCCTTCCTGCTGACGGTTCCGTAACCGATCACAACCACATCCTCCACAAGCTCACTTGAAGGTGATATTGCAACATCTATCACGGTGCGTCCGCGAACAGGCACCTCAACCGGATCATATCCCACAAACGAGAATACCAGGGTGGCATCAGGGGGACAGTCAGTCACCGTGAAATTGCCATTTAGGTCAGTGGCCACACCACGGGTTGTGCCCTTGACAACCACGTTCAGGCCAATCATAGCTTCTCCCGTCTCGGCATCGGTCACTGTTCCTCTCACAGTAATGTTCTGTGAAAAGAGGGTCAGTGTAAATGCCATCATGACAAGGATCAGCAAAACCCTCAGGCCACTGTTCCCGTGGCCGGGATTTCTTCTGAATGCATTAATTGATTTTGTCATAGACAAGTTGATTAGGGTTTGGTAATTATGTTTTAGAAGTCATTTTATCAGGGGCAGAACCGTGCATGGTTATAAAGTTAGGCAATAAAAATTAAGGATATTCCTCATATTCAATAAGTCCACAATTATGATCAAATTTTCTACCTTTTTTCATTAACTTGCCGACTATACCTGAAAACCTGATCCGGAGACATGAGTGAAGAGATCCTGCGGGCAATGATGGAATTGTTCGCCCTGATAGTCAAGCAGGATGATGGCATGTTGCAGAGCGAACGCGATTTTGTATCAGCATTCCTCAGTAAACAGCTCTCTCACCAAAGTGCTGATGAATTCATGTCACTCTTCCTCGAAAACGCAGGTCCGGGTCGGAAGGTTGAACAAAAAAACCTGGCAGACACGTCAGTCAAAGATTCAATCAGGATCTTCAGCAACTGCAAAACGATTAACAAGACTCTTACCCAGGAACAGAGGGTCATTGTGCTGATGCGCTGCCTGGAGCTACTTGACTCGGGGAAACAGTACACCTCCCAGCGGATGAACATCATAAATACCATTGCAGAGGTATTTAAGATTTCGCATGATGAGTTCACCAGCATGATGCAATTTGTAATGGAAGAAGAGCCAGAGGGATTCAGTAATCCTGCAATGCTCCTGGTAAACACAGGACCACCGGCAGATTCCGGACCGGAGACAGACAGCTTTGTTGTCTTCCTGAAGGTGAACAGCGTCAATCTGTACTTCCTGAAATGCTCATGCGATGGAACTGCTCTTCTTAACGGCCTTCCGCTGGCATGCCATAAGGTATATATTTTCGCACCGGGCAGTTCGGTACAGGCACCTCCTTCACCAACCATCTATTACAGCGATATTTCGTCACATTTCGCTTCAGGCAGGGATATACACCCTATCTCTTTTGTTGCAGAGGATATAAGCTACAGCTTCTCTGACGGCACAGCGGCTATAAGCAATGTCAGCTTCGTGGCCGGCGAGGGCATGCTGACAGGAATAATGGGTGCCAGCGGATCAGGAAAGACCACTCTTCTGAATCTGCTGACAGGACTTGTTAAACCCCAATCGGGAGAGGTCAGAATCAACAGCATACCAATTCATTCAGGAGATAAAAGACTTGACGGGGTAGTAGGCTACGTACCCCAGGATGACCTCCTCATAGAGGAACTGACAGTGTTTGAGAACCTTTTCTATGCAGCTTCGCTGTGCTTCGCAGGCAAGAGACGAGAAGAGATAACTGAAATGGTCAACAGGTCACTGCAGACCCTCGGACTATACGAAAAGAGAAATTACCGTGTGGGATCACCGCTGAACAAGGTCATCAGCGGCGGGCAGAGGAAAAGACTGAATATTGCTCTTGAACTGATACGCGAGCCCTCTGTGTTGTTCCTTGATGAGCCCACCTCAGGCCTCTCATCCACCGATTCGGAAAACGTACTTGACCTGCTGCATGAGCTGACGGGGAAAGGCAAGCTCGTAATTACCGTCATCCATCAGCCCTCATCGGGGATATTTAAAAGCTTTGACAAAGTGCTGGTGCTTGATCAGAAGGGGTATCTGGTCTTTTACGGCAATCCGCTCGATTCCATTGTCCACTTTAAAACCCTGGAGTCTCACATTAACAGTGGGATAGCTGAGTGCCCCACCTGCGGGACGGTCAACCCTGAAACACTGTTCAATATTCTTGAAACGAAAGTGGTTGATGAATACGGTAAATATACTGACCGGAGAAAGATTTCACCTTCTGAATGGGCTGAGGCTTTCAGGAAGAGTGCTCCCCCATCCCTCATTAAGGAAGAGACACAGGCACCCTGGTCAAGCCTGCGCAAGCCCGGATGGCTCAAACAGGCACTGATATACCTTTCGCGTGACGTCAAAAGCAAGATTGCAAACAGGCAATATCTGCTTTTGACCCTCCTCGAAGCACCATTGCTGGGCCTGATCCTTTCATATATAATCCGGTATATCGCGGATCCCTCATCAGACACCTATATCTTCCGTGAAAATGAGAACATACCGGTATACATCTTCATGAGCATAATCGTGGCTCTCTTTCTCGGTCTCACCGTCAGTGCCGAGGAGATCTTCCGTGACCGTAAGATGCTGAGGAGAGAACACTTTCTTAACCTGAGCCGCAGCAGCTACCTGGTCAGCAAGATCCTTATCCTGGCATTCATCTCAGCCCTGCAGGCCTTCCTTTTCCTTGCCGTGGCCAATCCTGTACTGGGCATCAGGGGACTATTCCTTTCGTACTGGCTGGTTCTGTTCACCACATCCTTCTGCGCCAATATGATAGGTCTGAACATCTCTTCGGCTCTTGACTCGGCTACTGCCATCTATATTGTCATACCCCTGCTGATGATTCCCATGATGGTCCTTAGTGGCGCCATG
>CAZVLJ010000050.1:0-19477 GCA_964627825.1 uncultured Rikenella sp.
CGACCTCATGATTATGAATCATGCGCTCTAACCATCTGAGCTATCTCGCCAAATAACTATTTCATTAAAATCCCAACCTTTCCGAAACTGCGTGTCGGGACGCTCTAACCATCTGAGCTATCTCGCCAACTTCCCCGAAAGAGGCAGCTTTTTCGAGGCTGCAAATATAAATATTTTTTCTTTTTGCCCGGCAAACTTTTTGTTTTCATCTATTATTTTTATATTGCATGACACTCACCCTCTGACATGAGATCCAGATTTGAAATTGAATATACCCTTAACACACCGGTAAGAGTACTTTATGAGAGACTTAGTACACCAGAAGGTCTCTCTGAATGGTTCGCTGATAATGTAACAGTGGAAGATGACATATTCACTTTCTACTGGGATAAAACGGAAGCAAGGGCAAAACTCGCCTATGCCAGGGAAAACAAGGCCGTCAAATTCAACTGGCTGGATTTCCCGGAACCCGAATCCAACTTCTTTGAGTTCCGCATAATTATCCATGAACTGACAGGTGACATTGCCCTGCTGATAACCGACCATGCTGAGGAGGACGAGGTGGAGGATGCACGCGACCTGTGGGACACACAGATCTCTTACCTCAGAAAAGTGCTCGGCCTCACCGAGTGAAAGAGCTTTGCATCTTTCTCAAAAATAACGTACGTTTGCACCACACCCGAGACAATGAAGAAGATCGATCTTTTCATGATTAGATCGTTTATAGGACCACTGATCCTGACGTTCTTCATCGTGCTTATTATTTTCGTCCTCCAGTTCCTCTGGATGTATGTTGATGAACTCGCCGGCAAAGGGCTGGAACCAAAGGTACTCGGCGAACTGCTCTTCCAGTTCTCGCTTACATTTGTTCCCCTTTCCCTCCCCCTTGCAATCCTACTGGCATCACTGATGACCTTCGGCAACCTGGGAGAGTTTCTCGAACTGACTGCCCTCAAATCTTCCGGTGTGCCGTTGCAGAGGATCATGATGCCCATCTTCGTATTCGCCACACTTATTTCTGTGGGATCATTCCTCTTCGCGGACTATATACTTCCCATCTCCACCCGTAAGGCGAGGACACTTCTGATGGACATACGACGCATGAGACCGGAACTGAACATCCAGGCGGGAACATTCTACAACGGTATCGACGGGTTCAGCATCAAGATCACTGACAAGGATCCCGAAACAAACCGCCTGGACGGGATTTATATCTATGACCACCGCGAAGGAATTGGCAACACCTCCGTAATACATGCCGACTCCGGTTACATGAGAGTGACAGCCGATGAGAGCGGCCTCATACTGACACTCTATAACGGCTATGCTTACAAGGACATAGAAGAAAAGAACGTCCCGCAGGAGAAGAGGACCTTCCCCTTCCGTCGCGACAGATTCACCGAACAGACCATGGTGATCGAACTGACCGGCTTCGGCCTGAACCGGTCACCCATGGATATATACCGGTCAAACTACGCCATGCTCAACACGGCAGACCTCACCTACTACATTGATTCGCTCTCCACGAGGTATGACAGCAGAACCAGTACATACTTCAAAGAGTTCAGCCAGAGGAGGCTATTCTGCACCACCCATCTCCGTAATCCGAGATTCAGGGAACAGGTTGACTCAACTGCAGTATGGGAGACTCAGAAGTTCAATACAAAAGTTGCCTTTGACACACTGAGCTTCACGGACAAGAACACCGCCATCAGCCGTGCCCTCAGCTTCGCCAGGGAAGGCACAGCCTTCACTATCGAGAAGAGTGAGTCGCTGGTGGCCGAAGCCAGGAACCTGGCAAGATATGAGGCCGAGAGATACAGACGGTTTACTCTGCCACTGGCATGTCTGGTATTCTTTTTCATCGGTGCACCCCTCGGTGCAATCATAAGGAAAGGAGGACTTGGAACACCTGCAGTCATCTCCGTGCTCTTCTTTGTATTCTATTATGTCATTGATCTTTCCGGTGATAAATTTGCCAAGGAACTGATTATCAGCATACCCATGGGCAAGCTTGCCTCCACAATCATACTCCTTCCTATCGGTGTCTTTCTCACCTACAAGGCAACAACTGACGCCGCCATCATGAATGCCGAAACCTATATGCTCTTCTTTAAAAAGATAGCAGCATTCTTTACCGGCATTAAGCCCGAAAAGGACAATGAAGATTCTGGTACTGTCACCTAGACCATTGTGGCCTGAACACGACGGAGGGACGGTGGCGACAGCACGCTGTGTCAGGGGACTGGCGGCAGCCGGCGCAGAGGTATCTGTGCTGGCAATGAAAACGGAAAAGCATGGCGAGGCCAATGACGGTCAGGACGCTCTGACACCTGAAAACCTGACCTCTTACAATGTTGTTTACGTTGACACAGCCATCAGGCTGACGGCTATGATGCGCAACCTCATCTTCTCTTCCGAACCTTATGATATCTCCCGCTTCAGGTCCGCAGCCTTTTCAGAGGCTATCCGCTTACACCTGAATAACACCCGCTGTGACATCATCCATTGCGAGGGCCTCACGATGGCACTCTACCTTGATGAGATAAAAAGAATCACTGACGCGCCGGTGGTGCTGAGGGCACATAACCTTGAACATAGAATAAGAGAGATGATGGCAGCATCCGCACGGTCGCCAGTCAGGAGAGCATACCTCTCTGACCTCTCACGCAGACTTCACAAGCTCGAACAGAAGGCAACCCGCATGTTTGACGCCATAGTGCCAATCAGTGAACCTGACTTCACATGGTTCGTCAAAGCAGCAGGTAATAAGCCAATATTCCTGGCGCAGACGGGAACAGAAGAGGCAAGATACATGCCTGAACCAGAGGGTGGTACCCTTCGCGTAGGCTTCATCGGAGCCATGAACTGGCAACCCAACATTGAGGGAATGAAGTGGTTCATCTCAGAAGTTTGGCCCGGGGTAGTGGAAAAGATGCCTGAAACAACTCTTCATATTGCAGGCAGGAACTTGAATAAACAGGATGCAATCCTGCCTGACGGAAAGAACATTTTCATTGATGGAGAGGTTGAAGATGCCAATTGCTTCATCAGATCAAACCATGTGATGATAGTCCCGCTATTTGCAGGCAGCGGACTGCGGATAAAGATCATTGAGGCAATGTCTGCCGGCAGGCCTGTTGTTGCCACACCGGTGGCCGTGGAAGGATTGCCGGTTGAAAACGGAAGAGAACTGCTGGTTGCTGCAGATGCCGGATCCTTTGGTACTTCCTTGATAGACCTTCTCGGTGATTCTTCGCTCAGGGCCTTAACGGGCAGAAATGCTGTCAGTCTGGTAAACGGACATTATCAGAACAGTATAATCACTGCACAGCTGCTGGAATTCTACAAGAAACTGACCCATGGCAGCTGAAACCATACTGATAATAACGGCAGCACTGTTGGCATGGACATACATCCTCTATCCGGCAGGTATGATCTCAGCAGCCCGCCTCAGAAGAAGAGTGAGACGGGAACGACCAGCGGCAGTGAACAATGCATCCCTGCCGGCAGTCACCGTTGTAATGTCAGTGCACAATGAAAAGGAGGTGGCTGAAACAAAAATCCGGAGTATGCTGGCTTCTGACTATCCACCTGAGCTCCTGGACTTTATTATAGGATCTGACGGTTCAACTGATGGCACCAACTCAATTATAGGCACCCTGGCAGCCACAAACCCGCGTATACAATTCATCATACACGCAGAAAGACGAGGTAAGGCAGCCATGCTTAATAAGCTAGTTTCAATGGCAAATGGCGGGATACTGGTGGTTACTGATGCCAATGTGATGTTTACACCGGCCACTGTGCGTAAGCTGGCGGAAGTGTTTGCCAACCCTCGCACCGGACTGTGTGACGCCACCGTTTGTCCTGTATCACCTGACAATGCCGGGATAACCAGGCAGGAGCACATGTACAGCCGCTTTGAAACAGCACTGAAGAGGGCTGAAGGTGAGCTCTGTGGTACTATGCCCGGTCCCTACGGAGGTTGCTACGCTGTTCGCAGGAATCTTTTCCCCGTACTCCTTAACAACACCCTGGTAGATGACCTGTATGTAGGTCTGTCAGTTCTGAAACAGGGATACAGGTCGGAAAACATACCTGAAGCAGTGGTATATGAGGACACCCAGCCAGACATGATGGAGCAGTTCAGAAGGCGTGTAAGGATAGCTGCAGGCTCTTTCCAGAACCTGTTTCGCTTTGGCCCTTTCCCCTTCAGGCGGTTCAGTGCCGGTTTTGTCTTCTTTTCCCACAAGATAATGAGATGGTTAACCCCTCTCCTGCTCCTGCTCTTTTTCATGACAACGGTCATTCTTTCTGACCGGTCTGATTTCTATTTTTGTATTACAGCAGTTCAGCTGATTTTCATAATTTTGTCAGCGCTTGACCTGGTGCTTGACAGGCAGGGAAAGAGGATAAGAATCCAGAGGTTTATCACCCAGTTCCTGCTGATGAATGCAGCACTGGCAGCAGGGTTTGTGAAGGCATTAAGAGGGATTGAAACAGGGATATGGGAACCCACCAAACGAGTTAAGAATGAATGAAGAGCCAAAGCTGAATACCATCAATGAAGCCATAGAAGAGATCAGAGCGGGCCGGATTGTAATCGTCGTAGACGATGAAGACAGGGAGAACGAGGGCGATTTTATCTGTGCGGCTGAGTTGATCACTCCTGAGATAGTGAATTTCATGGCCACCAACGGCCGGGGACTTATATGTGTACCCCTCCCTGAGGAGAGGTGTGAGGAGTTGGATCTTGACATGATGGTGGGGCATAATACCTCGCTGCATGAAACACCATTCACCGTCTCGGTTGATCTTCTAAGTCCCGAAACCACCACCGGCATCTCAGCTAAAGACAGAGCACTGACAATCAAGGCGCTCGTTGACCCTGACACCAACCCATACCAGCTCGGCAGACCGGGGCATATCTTCCCGCTCAAATCGCGCAGCAAGGGTGTCCTCCGCAGGGCGGGCCACACCGAAGCAGCTGTAGACCTGACAAGGCTGGCAGGACTGCAACCGGGAGGAGCACTGGTAGAGATAATGAACGAGGACGGATCCATGGCCCGTCTTCCTGATCTGCTTAAACTTTCGAAAAAATTCGGAATCAAAATAATCTCTATAAAGGACCTGATCAGATACCGACTTGGCATTGAATCAATAGTCGAGATGGGAGAACAGGTAAAGCTGCCCACAGAATACGGCAACTTCGACTTCATTCCCTTCAGACAGGTAAGCAACGGTCTGGAACATGCTGCCCTTGTGAAGGGAACATGGACCAAAGACGAGCCGGTACTAGTCAGGGTCCATTCATCCTGCTTTACGGGTGACATATTTGCATCCAAGAGATGCGACTGCGGGCCACAGCTGCATAAGGCAATGCAGATGGTTGAAGCTGAAGGGAAGGGTGCCATAGTCTATCTCAGCCAGGAAGGGAGGGGCATAGGACTGATAAACAAGATAAGGACATACAAGCTGCAGGAACAGGGGCGCGATACCGTGGAGGCCAATATTGAACTGGGTTTCCGCGAAGATGAGCGCGATTATGGAATAGGTGCAAACATAATGAGAAGCCTGGGGCTGGGAAAGGTCAGGCTCATTTCCAACAACCCTGTGAAAAGAGCAGGACTTGAGGGTTACGGGATTACCATAGTTGAGACCATACCGCTTGAGATACCCCCTAATCCCTTTAATTCATTCTACCTCGAGACGAAGGCCACCAAGATGGGCCATACCCTCGCATGCTACAAATCACCAACGAAAGGCGAAAATGACTGATCCTCTACCGCGAATAGTGTTCATGGGCACGCCTGAATTCGCTGTTGCCAGCCTGCGGGTCCTGCATAACGCGGGATGTGACATAGCGGCAGTGGTTACAGTCCCTGACAGGCCAGCCGGTCGTGGCCGTAAGATCATCTTCAGCCCTGTGAAGGAGTATGTCCTTGAACATGATCTGAACCTGCTGCAGCCGGAAAAGTTGCGTGACCCGCAATTCATAGCCGAAATGCAGAGCCTGAAAGCCGATATGTATGTAGTTGTGGCCTTCCGCATGCTTCCGGAAATAGTATGGAAAATCCCGCCCCTGGGAACATTCAACCTGCATGCCTCCCTCCTTCCGCAATACAGGGGCGCTGCTCCCATAAACCATGTGATTATCAACGGGGAAACCCGTACAGGAGTAACTACATTCCTGATAGACAATAAGATCGATACAGGCATGATACTCCTCTCGCGCGAAACAGAGATCCACCCTGACGATAACGCGGGCAGCCTGCACGACAGACTCATGGAGATAGGAGCAGAACTGACAGTGGAGACGGCCGCAGGTCTGTATGCCGGAAAGCTGAAGCCGGCACCCCAGAAGAAGATACCCACCGTGATGCTCAATACTGCCCCGAGGATCTTTCCTGCTGACACAGTAATTAACTGGAGAGAACCTGCGGCAAAGATCCATAACCTGATAAGAGGACTCTCTCCCTACCCTGGAGCCATGACTCTGCTGCACAGGGGCGACAGTAACCTGAGGCTGAAGATCCTTGAAAGCAAACTGATGGAGGAAATAAGGGAGATACCTGGTTTCTTAATCATGACAGACACATCCAGACTGATAGTCTCCTGCGTGTCCGGTGGTATTGAGATTCTCTCCCTGGTTCCCGAGGGGAGAAAAAGGATGAGCGGTGCCGAGTTTCTGCGCGGTTTTGATCCTTCAGGCTGGGAGCTGGCCTGATGTTGTCACCGGTGTGATGTTGTCACTAGCGTAATCTCAGTTTTTGTCCCGGTTTGCACTCGTCTCCCTCTTCCATCAGGTTCAGCTTGTAGAGCGATGAAAGCCTGACAGCATACTTCTGTGAGATGTCATGCATGGTCTCACCCGATTCAACAGTATGGATTGTGAATTGACGGGCAGCTTTGGCACGTTTTGGCTGGAGGTAGATGACCTGCCCCGCCTTCAGAGGCGTTCCGGGAGCAAGATCATTGTACCGCGATATCTCCCATGACAGAAGCAGATGGCGCTCAGCCAGGGTCTCATGCGTATCTCCCTCTTCAACAATAATATACTCCACATTGTTGTTTTCCATCAGATCTTTGCCGGCACCGAGGCTTATGACCCCTATTGGTTCCTCCGTCTCCTGTATAACGACTGTTCTGGCGGGGGCAGGTTCAGCCCCTGCAGAATCCTTCACCACAGGCTGTGACGGTGTTGCTGCCGCCGGCGCCGGAACGCCTGCAGCAGAAGAGGGCAGTGCGGGACTCTTATCTGCCTGAGCTGTAACTGTCTGGCCGGCAGAACCTGTATCATAAGCCCACAGGCGGTACTCCTCGATCTTCCGGATCAGGAGTTCGGGATATTTGGGATCGGTGGCATACCCGGCTTTTTTCAGACCGTGCGCCCATCCCTTGTAGTCGGTGTTGCTCAGTCTGAACAGATCCCTGTATCTGGAGCCGGTGACCAGAAACTCGGAATGGTCGCGGTATGACTCCTCCGCTGACCGGTATGCCCTGAAACACTCATTACGCCTGTTATCATCGTGATAGATTTTTTTTCCTGTCCAGCTGCTGTGGCATTTTATACCGAAGTGGTTGTTACCCTGTGTGGCGAGCCGGCTCCTTCCATAGTTCGACTCAAGCATGCCCTGTGCAAGAGTGATGCTGGCCGGGATGCCAGTCCTCTTCATCTCACTTATGGCCAGAGTGCCGTATCTGTTAAGGTATTCAATAGCATAGTCGGGTGCAGGCCCGGAGGAGGCGCTGGTTCTTGCAGCCCTTCGCGTTGAGCTGCAGGAATTGAGCAACACTATTACTATCAGGATGACGTATGGCGCACCGTTTTTCATCAGAAGGCTTTTGGCAAAAATATAAAAATGTATCTACCCTCTGCAATTACTTACTCCCGAGGTAAAAATATTATTACTTTTATCGGTCTATTAATCACCGCTATCGCTTATGAAGAAGAGAGAAGTGAATATTTCCTTCACCGAGTATCAGAATAGTGACGAGCTGCCGGATGAAGAAAAAAAACTCGTGGCAGAGGCTATTGCCGCCGCGTCGGGCGCCTATGCCCCTTACTCCGGGTTCAGGGTCGGGGCTGCCATACTTCTTGATGACGATACCGTGGTCCGAGGCGCCAATGTTGAGAATGCAGCCTTCCCCTCAGGCAGCTGCGCGGAGAAGACAGCCCTCTCTTATATGGTGGCAAACTACGGTGAGAGTAAGGCTGTGGCAATAGCAATTGCAGCACTGTCAGACGGGAAGCTGACAGAGGAGCCTGTGCCTCCCTGCGGCAACTGCCGGCAGATGCTCATAGAGGAGGAACAGCGGATTGGACAGCCGATAAGAGTTATCCTGGCAGGAAGCTCAGCCATCTTTATCCTTGAAAACAGCCAGGCACTGATGCCATTGAGCTTCACCGGCAACAATCTAAGGAAATGAATTGTGTTTAATGATTGCAGTCGCGCGGCCGCGCGGTAATGCAGTCTTGTGGTCATGCGGTCTTGATATCAGAGGCTGCAGGACAGCTTAACTGCATGACGGAGCGAAGCGACAGACCTTCAGATTTCAGACTTTCCGACTTTCCTCTCTTCACTCACCCACAATCAGCTGAAACCCGCTCCCGTGAATATTTTTCAATGTTATCTGCGGGTCATCACTCAGGTACTTTCTGAGCTTTGTAACATAGACGTCCATGCTGCGGGCAGTGAAATAGTCATCGGCACCCCATATCTTCTTCAGGGCAGCCTCCCTGCTCACCAGAGCATTGGGCGAGATGGCAAGCATCTCCAGCAACTGCCCCTCCTTGGGTGATAACTGCCTCTCCTGGTCACCCAGTGCCAGGGTGCGAAGCCTGGAATTGAAGATGTACTTCCCGATCTTATAAATGTCGCGTGTTCCTTCCTGGATATCCCTCCTGGCAATTATTGCCTTTATCTTGCACAGGAGGATGTCAGTATCAAACGGCTTGGTGATATAGTCGTCAGCCCCCACACCATAACCGCGAAGAAGGTCTTCCTTCAGCTTCTTGGCAGTGAGGAATATGATTGGAATGACCGAGTTCATGACACGGATCTCTGAAGCAATTGTAAAACCGTCTACATGAGGCAGCATAACGTCAAGAATGCACAGATCATATACTCCCTTGCGAAAAGTCTCAATGGCTGCCTTCCCGTCATCCACAAGATCAACCTCAAAGTCATTTATCTCGAGGTATGATTTGAGTACTGATCCGAAGCTCACGTCATCCTCAACCAGGAAAATCCTTGCGTTCTTCTTGCTCATGCCCTTGATTCGTTCGTGTATGGCAAAAATACAGTAAAAATGCTTCCCTTACCGGATTCGCTCTCTACTGTCACTGTCCCCCCATGAGCATCGGTAATGGCTTTCACGTAATTGAGACCAAGGCCGAATCCTTTGACATTATGGATATTGCCGGTTGCTTCACGGTAAAAACGTTCAAATACCCTGTTCTGTACAGTCTTACTCATTCCGATGCCCCTGTCAGCCACCTCAAGAAAGACACCGCTCTCATTGTTGTGTGTGCTGACGGTTATCTCCGGCGCTCGCTCAGAATACTTGTTTGCATTGTCAAGAAGATTATGAACCAGGTTGCGAAGATGCTCATTGTCGCCCCTGATGACACTCCTTTCAGCATCAAACTGGCGGTTGATCACCCCACCCCTGTCCGTCACCTGTATCTCAATAGTGTCAATTGCCTCACTGATAATATCATGTATATCAACAGGCGAGTATGAAAAATCCATCTCGTGCTTATCCAGGGTGGCTATCTGAAGGATCGTCTCCACCTGCCTGTTCATGCGCGAGTTCTCCTTCTTGATCATGCTGACGAAATGACGCACCCTGTCTTCATCCGTAATGACACGATTGTTGGCAATTGTATCGGCTGCAAGTGAGATTGTTGCCAGTGGAGTTTTAAACTCGTGAGTCATGTTGTTGATGAAGTCAGCCTGCATCTCTGACGTCTTCTTCTGTTTGATGATGAACCACAGACTCAGTGCGAAGGTAGACAGAATGATCAGCAGGAACAGGCCGAAACCGCCCAGCATGAACCCCATAGTGCCAAGCACGTAATTTGTCTTCCTGGGAAAGACCACCGAGAGGATCTCCCCTTTTCTCAGGAGTCCCTGTGCAAACATGTTGACCTTATAGGGGCTGTTCAGGAAATCCTTCTTCTTCACCTTCGAATATATGCCGTCAATGATTGAATCACCCCTTATAAGTGCAAACTCAAAGGGGGTCTCTATGCCCGAAGCAGTCAGCTCACCCTGAAGGGTGTGAAGCAGCTCCTCCTTATTGACAGCCATATTCCTCTCCCATACGAACATCTCTGATACCAGCTGGTTGCTCATGGCCTGAAATTCGTACGATTGCTGCTGCACCCACCTCAAATATTCTTCTGATCCTACAACCACACTGTTGGCTATTCCCGCATTCGCCTCCTCGCGAGTCACCTTCATCCTGACAGGCGGATTGTTATTGGTTGAAACGATTATCTCCACGGAGTCGGCATCAGAAACAGTCTTGCTCTCTATGCTGAAGCTCTCTGTCGTCAGCCCGGGAGACGCTGAGCGAAAAATTGCCTCGGGAAGGGCAGAATAACCCCTGATGAACATCTCATTCAGGAAATTCATTCTCCGGTTGGTTTCCATGGAATGAGCAGTGTTCCGCAGGCTGTTGATCACAAAGAAATCAAACTGCTCATTCTGAGCCCTGACAGAATTACTGATCCATTTCACCTGAACCCAGACAATGGCAACAACAGAGACAACCATCAACGCAATAAGGCCGGTGAATTTCCGCATGTTCATGGCACAAAATTATACATATAACTAATGTTGAAATCCTTTTTAACTTTTTGTTAACCAGTTTTAACCTCACTTTAACCCCCCTGTGGATATTCTGCACTATTTTTGTACCGGATAAGGCATGATCAAGAGAATGATGAGAAAAATATTCATAACAGGAATCCTCCTTCTTGCAGTATTTCTTACTGCGACAGTGTCAGTCTCCGCACAGGAGACCAAAAAGGTCGAAAAGAAAGTAATTGTGGTTACTGACGAGGATGGTATCATAGTAGCCAATGACACAACCTTTGCCGATACTGACACCCTGGTTTTCGAGGACGGCAACCTGGTCATCACCACCAGGGAAGGACGGAAGATCATCCGCAAACCGGGAGAACGCAGCAGGATGGTATGGACCGGAGCACCGGGAGAATTCCCCGGCCGTGCAATATCACCGGGAGCAAACCCTGAAAGGACCATGACCAGGATGAGAGAAGAGAGAGAGGGTGTCACCTATAATATCTCGGTTGATGGAGTGGTGGTGAACATAAGGGCACCGAAAGAGAAGACAAAAGAGGCAGACCAGATCCTCAACGAAGTGAAAAAGATACTGATGAAAAAATAACAGCAATAGTTTCCGATGCTCCCGTCCGGGAGCTGAACACCATCAGGTGGTTGATTTAGGTTAGTTTTGGGTTAGGTTGAGAGGGGATGCGGCAGAGGCATCTCCTCTCTTTTTTTTCATAGAGGATCTGTTTATTATTCTGTCAGAACACCTTTTTACATGTTTGCCCTGCTGTTCAGACGTTCGAGAACAACCTCCAGATCTTGTCATCGGGAAGAGGAGCCTCGGCAGTTATCTCAACCTTCTTAACAGGATGAACAAATGCCACTCTCCTTGAATGGAGAGAAATGCCTCCACCCTCATTGGACCTGCGCGCCCCGTACTTCAGATCACCCCTGACAGGACACCCTGCCGCGGCCAGCTGGGCTCTGATCTGGTGATGTCTGCCGGTATGCAAATCGATCTCAAGGAGATAATACCTCTCTGATCGTGCAAGGATACGGTATGATAATCCTGCAGCCTTTGACCCTTTCACTTCATTATCATACACATATGATTTGTTCTGCTTCTCATTCTTCTTGAGGTAGCTGCTGAGAACTCCCTCCTCGGCGGGCGGCATGTCAGAGACAATGGCCCAGTAAATCTTCCTGACCTCGCGGGTTCTGAAAAGCTCACTCAGCCTCTTTAAGGCCTTGGATGTCCGTGCATAGACAACACACCCGCTGACAGGCCTGTCAAGCCTGTGAACAACACCCAGGAAGACATCACCCGGTTTATTGTACTTCTCCTTGATATATGCCCGTACTTTGTTGTCAAGCGACTCATCACCGGTGCCGTCACCCTGCACCAGGTCTGACGAGCGCTTGTTGACAATAATTATATGATTGTCTTCGTAAAGTATCTCAGGATAGCCAGGTCGCATCACTTTCTGTCTTTTATTTCAATTTTATTCTGATTCTCAATCCTGAGAACACGCACGTAACAACAAATCGAAAATCTAAAATCCTCAATACTGCTCCTTATTATTGGGGAAATCGCCTGACCTCACATCAGCAATATAGTGATGCACAGCTCCCTTGATCTCGTCGTAGAGATTATGATATCTCCTCAGGAATCGCGGGGAGAACTCCAGGTTTATGCCAAGCATATCATGTAGCACCAGCACCTGTCCGTCTACCTGTGGCCCTGCTCCTATCCCTATCACGGGCACCCTGACTGATTCGGCTACCTCTCCTGCCAGCGAGGCAGGAATCTTTTCAAGCACTATCGCAAAGCACCCGGCTTTCTCTATTATTTTTGCATCGTCCTTCAGCTTCCTTGCCTCCTCTTCGTCACGGGCCCGGACAACGTATGTCCCGAACTTATGGATCGACTGCGGGGTGAGCCCCAGGTGCCCCATGACAGGTATGCCTGCAGAGAGTATCCGCTCAATGGATTCCACTATCTCCTTGCCTCCCTCGAGCTTCACGGCGCTGGCACCGGTCTCCTTCATGATCCGTATTGCCGAGGCAAGCGCCTCGCGCGAATTGCCCTGGTAGGTGCCGAAGGGAAGATCAACTACCACCAGAGCCCGCTTTACCCCTCTGACCACCGATGCGGCATGGTAGATCATGTTGTCAAGTGTGATCGGCAGCGTGGTATCAAAACCTGCCATAACATTCGACGCCGAATCCCCGACGAGGATCACATCAATGCCGGCCTCATCAAGTATCCTGGCCATAGAGTAATCATATGCCGTCAGCATCGATATCTTTTCGCCCTTGAGCTTCATCTCATTAAGCACATGGGTTGTAACTAGCTTAACCGTTTTCTGTACTGACATTTCTTCGTATGTTTTGTCACATGCAAAGCTACAAAATAAGAATGTGGAATGATATCAAAGCTGATTCTTTTGGCACAATCTGCCGTTTTGTCATAATAGTTAAAAATAAGAGTGACGGATGGTTCAGCTAACCATGACATTATTTCATAATAAAGCTGAGCGGACCGCTGTGGCACAAACATTGTCACTCTCAAGGGTATTAATAAGAAATTTAAAATATAATTCAGAATAAACATGGGAAAAATTATCGGTATTGACCTTGGAACCACCAACTCATGCGTTTCAGTGATGGAAGGCAATGAGCCCGTGGTCATCCCCAACAGTGAAGGCAAGCGTACCACCCCTTCGGTGGTCGCATTTCTTGAGAACGGCGAGCGCAAGGTAGGTGACCCTGCCAAGAGACAGGCTATCACCAATCCTACTAAAACCGTCTCATCTATCAAGCGCTTCATGGGAAGAAGCTTTGATGAGGTTACCAATGAGATGAAGAAACTGACCTATGAGGTGGTACGCGGTGACAATAACACCCCAAGGGTGAAGATTGATGACCGCAACTACTCGCCCCAGGAGATCTCGGCAATAGTCCTTCAGAAAATGAAGAAGACAGCTGAGGACTATCTTGGTCAGGAAGTCACTGAAGCAGTCATTACCGTTCCGGCATATTTTAACGACTCGCAGCGCCAGGCTACAAAAGAGGCCGGCGAGATAGCAGGTCTGAAAGTCAAGCGTATCATTAATGAACCTACCGCAGCATCACTGGCATACGGTCTTGACAAGAAGGCCCATGATCTCAAGATCGCTGTCTTCGACCTTGGTGGCGGAACGTTTGATATTTCAATCCTTGAACTGGGTGACGGCGTATTTGAGGTCAAATCTACCAATGGCGATACCCATCTCGGTGGCGATGACTTTGACAATCTGGTCATCGACTGGCTGGCTGATGAGTTCCAGAAGGAAGAAGGCATAGACCTGCGTAAGGACCCGATGGCACTGCAGAGACTGAAGGAAGCTGCCGAGAAAGCCAAAATTGAGCTCTCCAGCACCACCAGCACGGAGATCAACCTCCCCTACATAATGCCGGTTAACGGTATACCCAAGCACCTTGTCAAGACACTGACACGTGCACATTTTGAGAAGCTGACTGACAAGCTCATCAATTCAGTCCTCGGACCGTGCCAGAAAGCACTTGATGATGCAGGCATGAAGACAGCCGACATAGACGAGGTGCTGCTCGTGGGCGGATCAACACGCATCCCGGCCATACAGCAGATAGTGGAAAAATTCTTCGGCAAAGTGCCTTCAAAGGGTGTCAACCCTGACGAGGTTGTTGCTGTCGGAGCAGCCATCCAGGGCGGTGTTCTCACCGGTGAGGTAAAAGATGTCCTCCTGCTTGACGTGACACCTCTTTCACTCGGTATTGAGACTATGGGTGGCGTGATGACCAGGCTTATAGAATCGAACACCACCATCCCTACCCGCAAGACCGAGACCTTCACAACGGCCAGTGACAGCCAGCCATCAGTGGAGATCCATGTATTGCAGGGCGAAAGACCAATGGCCTCAGGCAACAAAACAATCGGCCGGTTCCACCTTGACGGCATACCGCCTGCACCGCGCGGCATACCCCAGATAGAAGTTACCTTTGACATCGATGCCAACGGCATACTGAATGTCTCTGCCAAAGATAAAGGTACCGGCAAGGAACAGAGGATACGTATCGAGGCTTCCTCCGGACTGAGTGATGATGAGATACGCCGCATGCGCGACGAGGCCAAGGCTAACGAAGCTGCCGACAAAGCCGTCAGGGAAATGGCTGATAAGGTTAACGCTGCTGACAGCATGATCTTCCAGACGGAAAAACAGTTGAAGGAGTACGGTGACAAGATCCCGACTGACAAGAAGGGACGCATTGAGAACGCCCTTGGCCAGCTTCGCGAAGCTCACAAGAACAAGGACATAACCGGTATTGACCGTGCCCTTGCCGAGATAAACGCAGCATGGCAGGCAGCTTCCGAGGATATGTACAAGCAGGCTCAGGGTGAACCCGGCCAGCAGGCTGGTCCTGATGCAGGCCCGCAGTCAGGCCCCACCGGCAGCGACAACGGTGGTAAAGGCGGCGACGATCAGGTAACTGACGTTGACTTCGAGGAAGTCAAGTAAACACTATATATTTCTCACATCAAGAGGCCGCGGCAGTATAAGCTGTCGTGGCTTTTTTCATACGGTACGAATACGATTACTACCGATATTTTGGTTATATCTTTGCACTATACAAACAAATCATGAAAACCCGGTCAGTAATCATACTCTCACTGCTTATGCTCTCTGCCACCCTCCTGTCCCAGAATATGACAGATGCGGAAGGAAAAAAACAGGGACCCTGGATAAAAAAATACCCCAACGGCAACATAATGTACGAGGGCACATTCAGGGACGACAGGCCTGTAGGACTCTTTAAAAGATATACAGGCGAGGGAATCCTTTACTCAGAGGTGACCTATAACGACAAAAATGATGAAGCCGCAGCAATATTTTACTATGCTGACGGAACCAAAGCCGCCGAAGGCATGTATTTTGACCGCGCCAAAGAGGGCCTCTGGAGATTCTGGTCGGCAACACAGCCGGCTTACCTCATCTGCGAAGAGTACTATCACCAGAATATCAGGCACGGTCTGTCATCCAAATACTACCCTGACAGTACCCTGGCCGAGAAAGTGGTGTGGGATATGGGTGACCGCAGCGGCGAATGGCTGCAGTACCACCCTGGCGGAACAGTGTGCCTGAGAGCAGAATATATTGCCGGTAAACTGGAAGGCCCCTTCTCCTATTATCACCCCAACGGCAAACTACACTATGAAGGTAACTATAGCGATAACCACCGGACAGGCGACTGGATGATATTCAATGAGGATGGCTCCCTGAAGCAGATAATCAACTATAAGGACGGCGTAGCCTCCAATCCGAAACTGGCTGAAGAGGAGACACGCTTCCTCGACGAACTAGAAAAAAATAAAGACAAGATCAAGGTGACGGACATTACAGGAACAGTTATCAAATGAAACCCGGATCATTCACCGTGACGGCTATTCTGCTGCTGCTTGCCTGTTGTCTGCAGACCCATGCACAGGTGTCACAGGATGATGATGAACTATGGTTCTACAGGATCTGGTTTAAAGACAAGGGTTCAGCCGCTGCTTACCACTTACCGGATGAGCTACTCACCCCTGCTGCCATAGCAAGGAGAGAAAAGTATGACATTCCGTTAGCCGACAATGATATCGCGGTAAACAGCCAGTATCTTTCCATACTGACACAATCCGGTCTGAGGCTGCGTTGCACATCACGGTGGCTGAATACGGCTCTCTTTTCCACAGACACTCCGAAGAGTATCGAAGATTTTGAAGAGTACTCCTTCATTGACAGTGTTCAGCCTGTAAGAAGTCCTTCCGAACCTGTAAAGCAGAACCGAAGCAAATTTGGCATCACCCGGTCCATGGACGACCCCATGGCATTCGATCCCAGGGTGCCATTGAACGCCGTTATGCTCCACCAGTCGGGATTGACCGGTCGCAATGTGACCATAGCAGTACTCGATGCCGGGTTTGCAGGTGCCAATGTCATTGAATCACTCAACCAGCTGAGGCAGAGAAGAGGAATAAAAGCCACCCGCAACTTCATTGACGGCTCGAACAACGTATATGACTATCATACCCACGGTACCTCTGTTCTGTCAATCCTCGCCGGTTCTATGCCCGGTATAATCAACGGCACGGCCCCGGATGCCGACTACCTTCTCCTCCGCACGGAAGATGATCTTTCGGAATATCCTGTTGAAGAGGATTACTGGGTTGCCGCCGCAGAATATGCTGACAGCGCAGGGGCAGATATAATAACATCATCACTCGGATACTCCACCTTTGATGATCCGTCGTTGAACTACTCCTTCAGTGACTTTGACGGCAACGGAGCGTTCATCACCCGGGCGGCAGACATTGCAGCATCCAAAGGCATCCTGGTGGTCAACAGCGCCGGCAACGAGCGTAACAAGGAGTGGATACGTATATTGGCTCCCTCCGACGGCGACAGCGTACTGTGTGTAGGGGCGGTGAGGTATGACCTTACTATCTCTGACTTCTCATCGGCAGGCTACTCTTCTGACGGCCAGATCAAGCCTGACGTCGTTGCACCGGGAGTGGCTGTCCCCATACAGTTTGAACCAGGATACTGGCACGCCGGCAGCGGCACATCCTTCTCATGTCCGGTCATCAGCGGTCTGTGTGCCTCTCTGATGCAAGCCGTGCCGGAAGCATCGCCCGCAGAGGTAATTGAGGCTATACACCGCAGCAGCGACAGGTACAGTCAGCCCGACTCACTCTATGGCTATGGTCTCCCGGACCTGCTCCAGGCACTGCGACTCCTCGAGGAGGATTACACCTGGCTGCCCCCGGCAATGATGACAGCCGGACCAAATCCCTTCACTGATGAGATAATGATCTGGTTCCATGATCCTCCGGGCCGGCTAAATGTTAAAGTTACAGGTCTCAATGGCATTACAATGCTGGAAAGAGACTATCCGGTGTACGTAGCCCGGTCATTCAGGCTTGACGGTCTTGGTCACCTGTCACAGGGGATCTGCTTTGTAAAGGTGACCACATCTGCCGGAGAGAGAGTATTTAAAATGATAAGGGTAAGCAGATGACAAGAGAAGGACAGATAACGCTTACCGAACTGCAGGGCCTGATACGGGACAAGATCTACGAAGCCCTGCCGGGATCATATTGGGTGGTTGCCGAGATAGCCGAGATGAAGGTACACACCGCCGGCCACTGTTACCTCGAGCTCACAAGCACAGATACCCCGGGGGGAAGGGTGACCGCCAGGGCAAGGGCTACCATCTGGGCTTCAAAATTCAGGTCGCTGAATACATACTTCACTGCAAGTACCGGAATACCTCTCAGGGCCGGCATTAGCATCCTCTTCCGGGCTACGGTGGAATACCACGAGCTGTACGGTCTCAGCCTGAATATTACCGACATCGACCCGGCATACACCGCTGGCGATATGGCCCTTCGCCGTGAGGCGATCATCAGAAGGCTGACAGCCGAGGGAGTGCTGTCCATGAATTCCGGTCTGCCCCTCTCTCCCTATCCCCGTAACATAGCAGTGGTTTCTTCTTCAAAGGCAGCCGGTTACCAGGACTTCATCAATCACCTGGCGAACAATCCGTACGGATATGTCTTCAGACCCGTACTCTTTGAGGCGGTGATGCAGGGAGAGACGACCGCATCATCGGTCACTGAAGCGCTGGACATGATCTCGGAAGAGATCAATGCGTATGATGTGGTGGTAATAATACGTGGCGGAGGCTCCACCACTGACCTGAGCTGGTTTGACAGCTATGAGATAGCCTACCATGTGACCCAGTTCCCGCTGCCCGTGTTGACAGGCATAGGTCACGAAAAGGACCAGTCAGTCACTGACATGGTAGCATGGAAGGCACTTAAAACACCTACAGCAGTTGCTGGCTTCATAGTGGAGAGAACAGTGGCGTGCGAGAACAATATAATCGGTATGGCAGAATCGCTGGTGTCAGCCGTTGAAGGAGCCATGGAGGCAGCGGAGGAACGGCTCTCCTCAATGCAGAACCGCATCACTGCAACCGCCAGGCTGGTGGTAAGGATAAAAGAGGAGAAGCTGACAAACCATGCCGGGAGACTCCGGCTAGCCTCGGTAAACGTGCTGAACAAGGCCAGGGAGGCCACAGACAGGGCGGAAGATGCACTGCGCCACCTCAATCCGGCAAGGGTGCTCCTCAGAGGCTTCACCCTCACCTCAAGAAACGGAAGAATCATACAGTCAGCCACTGAGCTTAAGCCGGGAGACACAATAAAAACCCACTTTGCAGAGGGAACAGCAGAAAGCAAGGTAGAAAAGATCAATAATAAGAATTGAATATGGCAAAGAAAGAGATCGGGTTCAACGAAGCCCTGAAGGGCATAGAAGAGATACTCAAGAATATTGAGGAAGGCGAAACTGACATAGACAAGCTTTCCGGAGATGTAAAAAAAGCCGCTGAACTGATAAAGATATGCCGCCAGCGCCTTCGTGAAACAGGGGAAAAAATAGACGGGATAATGGAGGATCTGAAGTAATCCCCCGGGTACACGTCGGAATAGAGAGACAGCGCTGATACTGAAAGGCCATAAAACGAGGAAGGTTGCCTCTTTCGAAACAACCTTCAACTCGAAACCCTAACCTAAATTCCAGAAAACTAACTCTTCTGTTAGAAAA
>CAZVLJ010000051.1:0-19256 GCA_964627825.1 uncultured Rikenella sp.
TCCTGGAGCGGGTGATACGGCCCTATCGGTATGAGTGTCTTTCTTCCCATTTTAGCCGGTATGTTATCTGAACTCTTTCCTGTAAGGGTATACACCTTCAGCCCAGTTACCTTCAGATATCAGCTTTTCCTGGTTGGGATGGTTGAGGAAGTTGATGCCGAAGAGTTCATGCATTTCCCGTTCAATCCAGTTTGAGGCGCTGAACATATTGGATAGCGATTCAATCTGCGGATTGCTGCTGTCGAGAATTACATGGAGGCTGAGTACCATTCCTTCAGTGTCAAGGCTGAAGTGATAGTAGATTTCAAAGCCGCGCCTGGTATGCATAGCGGAGGCAATGATGAATCTGAAGCCTTCGCTTTTATAGAGGTATTCGGAGATGGAAAGGATGGCAGAGGGCCTGACGGAGACGATTCCCCGTTTCTCCTGTGACATGTCCAATCTGAGAGTGTCACTGCTGAACCTGTCCGTAAGTTTGTTTATTGCAGCTTCTGTACTCATTTGCATATCACTGTTTTTTGCCTGCCAGTCTGACAATGCCTGCAATTATTGCTTCAGGTTTCGGTGGGCACCCCGGGATATATGCATCCACCGGTATTATCTTGTCTACAGGCCCGGCGAAGGGTATTCCCTCGGCAAAGATACCCCCTGTGCATCCGCAGGCGCCGATAGCCACTACCAGGAGAGGTTTGGGAGCCTGGTTATAGAGTTCCAGCAGTCGGTCATGGTCACGCCTGTTGATCGAGCCGTTTACAAGAAGCACGTCAGCATGCCTTATGCTGCCCACCAGGAGAATGCCGAACCGCTCAAGGTCATGCCTTGGGGTAAGGCAGTCAAGGATCTCGATGTCGCAGTTATTGCATGAAGCTCCTCCGAAGTGAAAGACCCAAAGTGATTTTCTGAAGACAAAATCCTTGAAGCCCACAGTCTTTAATTTATAGTCCGAATGCATTAAGCACAATAGCAATAACTACAAGCAGGTTAATCCATATAAGGAAAAAGGAGGATGCCTGCTTTATCTTCAGCCTCGGATTGGTATTCCTGATGAGTGTCACCAGGAGTACAATGCCGAGTATCTTAAGGATGAGCCACAGAATGCCGATGCCGCCGGTCATTCCGTTCATGAGCAGTGCAACAATGAAAGCCGGTAGTATGAAAAGCATTATGTACTTGGCCAGCCTGATCATTGCATACGGTGGCCCGGAGTACTCAATGTAGATCCCGGAAGCCAGCTCTGTCTCCGCTTCGGGCATATCAAAAGGCACCAGCCCCAGCTTCGCCTGTATGCAAAAGAGCCCGGTGATGAACAGCAGCACACCTGAAATACTTCCTATAAACGGTTTGTCTGATTGCTGGGCCGCGATAATGTTGGTGAGATCGAACTCCTGTCCGCTCTTCATTATCACTGCAGCCACCACGAGGAGGAAGGTAAGCTCATAGCTGATTATCAGTTTCATTTCGCGCGATGCGCCGACAGCTGCAATGGGGTTGCCTGAAGCAAGGGAGCCTATTATATAGGAAAATGAAGGAAGAGTAAGGAGATATAAAATGACGATAATATCACCCCGGAATCCAGTCTCGATGTTAAACAGGGGGAGGAGTATAAATAGTCCGGCCATTGAGGCACCGAAAAGTGCCAGAACAGGAGCAAGAAGAAACATAAAACGGGAGCCCTGCCCGGGGAGAATAGTCTCCTTCACGAGCAACAGCTTGAGAAAGTCCCAGAAAGGCTGAAGCATGGGAGGCCCCTTGCGGAACTGTACCCTGGCGGTTATCTTCCTGTCAAACCAGGAAAGAAGTCCCCCTGTCACCGCCATGAACAGCAACCCGGGATAAACAAAGAAATAAAAGAGACTGACCGCCATATACTTTCTCTTTACTCTTTTTCAGTTATATACATATAATCACGAATGAGCACTCTCTCATTAAGCTGCCAGATATGCTCCTCAGGCTTTTCGCCCTCACTTGTGAACCATGCTGTCCCGGGAGGACATGCCTCTACAAATTTCCGGGCCTGTTCATGATCACACAGGTCATAAAAAAGGTCCTTATTGCTGTGATGCTTGAAGAAATCGGTCATTATCGTACCAAAAGGACAGATTGTTACGCATGATTTGCATGATACGCAGAGGTTGGTGTGCCTCATGATGATTCCTTCCCTGTCTTTCTCAAGGGCTTCGACCGGGCAGACAGCAATGCAGGGTGCATCTTCGCACCTGCGGCAGGTGAACCTGAAGGTGGCCAGCTCCCTGATTGTTTTGAGGGTGCCGGATCCGCCGTGACAGAGAGCCTCGGGCAGCTCTGTCGCCGGATTACGGGTCATGACAGCCCTCAGTTCAATCATATCTATTAAAATCCTCATGCCTGCCTTGTTTTTATTTCCATATTTCAGGACTGTGCTTTATCTCCTTATAGGTAAATACCGGGCCGTCCTTGCAGACAAAGAACTCTCCCATCATGCAGTGACCGCATTTGCCCAGGCCGCATGACATGTTCTTTTCCATTGAAAGGTATATCTGGTCATCACGGTAACCCATCTCAAGGAGTTTCAGGGTGCCGAATTTCATCATTATGGGCGGGCCGCACACAACAGCCACCGAGTTGTCAATGTTGACCTTTACGTTGTCAAGGAGTTTGGTGGCCACACCAACGGGTCCGTCCCAGTCATCATCGGTAATATCAACCGTGCGGTATGCTTCAAATTTGTCGATGCTGTTGAGTCTGCTGAACAGCGGTTTGTATATACAGTCAGCAGGGGTTTTTGAACCGTAGCAGAGTATAACCTTTTCAAGGTCATCCTTCATATGTTCCAGGGTAAACAGCAGAGAACGTATCGGGGCAAGGCCGCAGCCTCCGCCCAGGATCAGCACCTCCCTTCCCTTGAATTCAGTAATGGGATAACCTCTTCCGTAGGGGCCCCTTATGCCCATCACAGCTCCAGGCCTGAGTTCATGCATTATGCCGGTGACATAACCTGTCTTCATGACTGTGACCTCGAGCCTCTCGGTCACCAGCGGTGATGACGACGGTGTGAAGGGTGCTTCACCCACACCGTCAACAGACAGCTCAATAAACTGTCCGGTCCTGAAGAGGAACTCTTCCTCCGGGACCAGCACGAAGGTCTTGATCAGGGGTGATTCTTCAATCACCTCCGTAAGGCTGGCGTGCAAGGGCTTGTATATATTTTTATTGTGTCCGGCCATAGGAGTCATCTGGCGAGTTCCATGAAGAGTTCATTCTTGTTTATCTTTCCTATGCATGCCTCAATGCATCTGCCGCAGCCCGTACAGGCAAGGGATATGAATTTCTGTGGCCGCCATACATACTTGCAGAGATACCTGTTGCGGAAACGATGGGCAAGTTCAAAGAGCGCATCTTCACCTCCTGCAACCCTTTCGAAGCCCGGGTACTGACACGCATCGATCTGTTTCACCTTTTCAAAACCAGGTCTGTCTATAAGCAGGAAGCAGGTGCAGGTTGGGCAGATTGTCGTACAGGCCCCGCACGAGACACATTTTGATGCATATTTCTTCCATATCTCACTGCCGGCCTTCAATACAATTTCACCAGTGGTTTTGTAATCAGGCAGGCCTTTGTTAAGGTCGGAGAGAAGTGCCTCCGTATCCCTGTGCCTCTTCTCCGCGAAGCTTAGTTTCCCCGGCGCACCAACCGGCAACGCAGCCGTCAATTGCCCTGCTAACTCTTTCCCATTGTCAGAAATGACCCTCAGGATTATATCATCACAGTCAGAAAGAAGGGCCATATCGGCAATCTCCTCCGAATAGGGCTTAATCCCGTAGCTGGTGCAGTGACAGTGCTCATTGACAGACCAGCAGTCTGATGCAATAATGCATGTGCTCCTCCTGCGCTCCCTGTAAAAGGGATCGGGGAAATCCTCATCAAGATAAATCTCGTCAAGCAGCCCGAGAGCCGCAACATCACAGTTGGGCGCACCGATGATAATCCTGGGTCTGCCTTCTCTGACAATATTGCTCACATTCTCCCTGACAGGCAAGAAGAAATTCTTGAGGGAGGTGGCGGGTTTGGGTACATTGTATGCAATCTTTTCAGCCTGACTCAGCCTGAAAGGCTCATAGTCCAGACCAAATTCATCCTTCACCGGAACGAAAACGTCATGTGAGGAGAGCAGATTTTCCAGTGAACGATGCCAATCTTCCTTTCTAATGCTTATGTAGTACATTATATGTGAGAAGATTCACATAATAAAGGTAAATGTGCAATCAACTCAAGTCAAATTTTTTTTATGCCCTGCCTTACGATGGGAAGCTCTATTTTTCATAACTTATTATTAATCAATATTATAATTAAATGCATGTTATTTGAAAAAGTTGGTTTAACTTGCATGTGGGAATTGTATTACAGTGGATTAATGTGAAACAATTCACAAAACATAGTACCAGGAACAGTCTCAGGCGGATTTTTCTTTATCACGGGCTCCTGGTAAAGCTTAACTCGATGGGGGTCAGGAGAGTCTATTCATATACCCTTGCTGAGGGCGCAGGGGTAACTCCCGAGCAGGTAAGAAAGGATTTTTCGGAATATGGTATCAGGGGCAACAGGCGGGGTGGCTATTCGCCCGGGTCTGTTATCACTGAGATGGAGACGCTTTTTAAAAGAGACAGGATCACCAACGTGATACTGGTTGGGATGGGGAACCTGGGACAGGCACTTTCGAAATACGCGCGTTTCATCAAGAGAGGCATAAACATAGTTGCGACGTTTGACATTGATCCATTCAAGCAGAAGTCGCGGGATGAGATGCAGGTTTACCCTCCCCGGCGGTTACAGGAGATAATAGACAGGTTTCATGTCACGGTAGCGATAGTTGCAGTACCAGACATTTCAGCGCAGGATGTCTGCAATGAGCTGGTAGGTATGGGAATCAGGGGGATTGTCAATTTTTCTCCCGTATTACTCAGGGTGCCGGATTATGTGATTGTCAACAATGTGAACCTGAGTGATGAGATAGAGAGTGTCATCTGGTCAGTTTACCGGATGAGGGAAAACCAGTCTCTGTATCTGTAGCAGTCATGGAAACGGGTTATGAGATAATGGTCAGGGGGCTTGTTCAGGGGGTCGGATTCCGGCCTTTTATCCGCAGGCTTGCGCTGAAGCATTGCCTGCACGGCGAAGTGATTAACCGGAGCGACGGGGTGAGGGTGGTCCTCAGGTGCGATCTGACGGCAGTCACACGATTCATTGATGATATCCGGGCCCTGGCTCCTCCGGCAGCGAATATCAAATTGGTGGAATACAGGCTTACCGAAGTCAGAAGTTACAGCAATTTCACCATCAGTCCCAGCGTGAATGACGGGATGACAATTACGGAAGTGAGTCCTGATATTGCTGTCTGCGATGAGTGTCTTTCAGACCTGGTCAATGATCCGAGGCGTATTGATTATCCCTTTGTCAACTGCACCAATTGCGGTCCGCGCTTCACCATTATCAGGGCTCTCCCGTATGACAGAGTTGCCACCACCATGGCGCCGTTTGAGATGTGCCCTCAATGTGCCTCAGAATACGGTGATGTTAATGACAGGAGGTACCATGCCCAGCCTGTGGCCTGTAACCACTGCGGACCGGTGTACGTTCTCAGGGCTGACGGGAATGAAGTCACGGGCATAAAAGCCATCCTGAATGAGATTGCCGGTCATATTGCCTCCGGGGGCAGCATTGCCATCAAGTCCACGGGCGGATATAACCTCATGTGCGATGCGCTTGACGAAGAGGCGGTTGCTCTCCTCAGACAGAGAAAGCAGCGTGACATGAAGCCCTTTGCTGTCATGTTCAGGGATATTGAAACCCTGAGGGAGTACTGCGTTACTGATGGGTCAGAAGAAACTCTCCTGCTCTCATGGCGGAGACCAATACTAATCCTTCGGCAGAAGAAGCCTCTGGCGCCTTCGGTAAGCAACGGGCTGAACACCACCGGGGCAATACTGCCCCATATGCCTTTCCACTATATGCTTTTCAGAATACTGGCAACACCGGTAGTGGTGCTCACCAGCGGAAACCTGAGTGAAGAGCCGATAATCATTTCTGACAATGTCGCCCTCAGGGACCTGATGCCTGTCACGGGTTGTATTGTCAGTTACAACAGGGAGATAAACAACAGGGCTGATGACTCAGTGGTGAGAATGTGCTCCGGCAAAGCAATTCTCATCCGAAGGTCGCGGGGTTATGCTCCTCAGCCTGTAGATCTGTCTACAGGTGCTGAGGGCATCTTTGCGGCAGGGGCGGAGCAGAAGAACTGTTTTTGCATCGGCAAGGGCACACGTGCCATCATGAGTCAGTATATTGGTGATATTAAGAACGTGGCTACCTATGATTACTATACGGAGACCTACGGACTCTTCTCATCCCTCTTCATGTTTGAGCCCTCTGCCATTGCGTGTGATATGCATCCCGATTACCTCTCGGGCAGATTTGCGGAAGAGCTGGCAGGAGACAGGGGAGTTCCGCTAATGCGGATACAACACCACCATGCGCACGCAGTCTCCGTGATGGCTGAGCATGGTCTCAGCGGCAGGGTCATAGGGGTGGTCATGGACGGAACCGGGTACGGAACTGACGGCAATATCTGGGGCAGCGAATTTATGATTGCATCCGCAACGGAATTTGAGAGGTACACTCATTTCGAATACTATAAGATGCCAGGGGGCGATTTAGCGGTTGCCGAGCCCTGGCGGATGGCCCTTTCATGTCTCTTCAGTGCTTTCGGCAGTGATTATGATTTGAGGTCTCTCAGGCTTTTCCGTAAAATCGATAAAGAAAGGCTTAACGTTGTCAATACAATGCTGCTCAATGGTATAAATACACCATTGACCTGCGGTGCGGGTCGTGTTTTTGATGCAGTCTCCGCGCTGCTCGGGTTATGTATGAGATCATCATTTGATTCCGAGGCGCCCATGCGCCTTGAATCGGCCATAGATTGCAGGACTGAAGAGTACTATCCCTTCGGACTGAATGGAACTGTATGTTTCGGTGATACTTTCAGGGAGCTGGTACATGAAGCCGGGAGAAAAGATATATCTCTCATCGCTGCAAAATTCCATAACACAATAGTGCAGGTAATCCTTTCGATATGCCGCAGGATGAGGAATGACACAGGGCTGAACGAGGTAGTGTTGTCGGGCGGGGTATTCCAGAACAGGTATCTGCTTGAAAAAACTTCGTACCTTTTATCCATGAACAGGTTCAGGGTTTACACAAATCACCAGGTTCCCCCGAACGACGGGGGCATATCGCTGGGACAACTGGTGGCGACAGCGGAAAGGAGGCGCGTATGTGTCTGAGCCTGCCGGCAAGGGTTCTGGAAGTTGAGGGTGACATGGCTGCGGTCTCCGTTGGCGGAGCTGTGTTCAGGGCAGGTGTACAGATGGTTGAAGATGTGATGCCGGGTGACTATGTGCTGCTTCACGCAGGTTTTGCAATCGCGAAGATGAAGGAGGATGAGGCCCTGGAGACACTTCGTCTGCTGGATGAGATTGGTGAAGCAGGTACAGGCTCAGAATATACCCTGACTGCTGATGAGACAGATGAGACAGATGAGACAGAATGATGCCTGACAGGCGGATGAAATACGTAGACGAATACAGGAACGGAAAGCATGTTGCCAGGCTGTCTGAGATGATCAGACAGGAGGTTGCCCGTGATTATAGTTTCATGGAGGTCTGCGGGGGCCATACGGCTGCCATCCACCGGTTCGGGATTCCTTCACTGCTTCCCGGAGAGGTGAAGCTGCTGTCCGGGCCGGGCTGCCCGGTATGCGTTACCCCTGCCCGGTATATCGACACTCTTGTCGCACTTGCTTCCCGTATGGATATGACTGTAGCCCTGTTCGGTGATCTCATCAGGGTTCCGGGCACACAGATCTCTCCGGGAGAAGCAAAAGCATCGGGTGCTGACATCCGTGTTGTCCTTTCAGCACACGAAGCACTGGATCTGGCCAGGTCAGATCCGCGGAGAATGATAATTTTCGCGGCAATAGGGTTTGAGACAACTGCCCCCGGTACGGCTGTCACGCTGATGCAGGCTGAAAAAGAAGGAATAAAGAATTTTTTTGTACTGAATGCCCATAAGGTCATGCCGCCCGCTATGGAGATGATCTTAAGTGAGGGTGCCCGTCTTGACGGTTTCATCTGCCCGGGTCATGTGGCTGTCATCACAGGGGCTGCAGCCTTTGAGTTTATTCCGCGGAATTACGGGCTCGCTTGTGCCGTTACCGGGTTTGAACCGGCGGATATCATGCTGGCGGTACTTATGCTCATCAGGCAGGTAAATCGCGGGAAACCGCAGGTTGAGATTGAGTATGCCAGGGCGGTTTCGACAACGGGCAATACGATGGCCGGCAGATATATGCATGAGGTGTTTGAACCCGGAGACACGGAGTGGAGAGGGCTTGGCATAATAAAATGGGGCGGTTTGAAGATCCGTGAACGTTACAGCAGATTTGATGCAGACATCGTGTTCCCTGTTGACATTCCTGAACAGGAGGCTGAAACTGACTGTATCTGCGGTGATATACTCAGAGGGGTGAGCACACCTTCTGACTGTCCATTGTTTGCCACGGCATGCACTCCCGATCATCCGCAGGGTGCATGCATGGTCTCCGCCGAGGGATCATGCCATACCTTTTTTAAATACTACTGTCATGAGTGAAAAGATCACCATGAGTCACGGAAGCGGCGGGAGACAGGCACAGAGGCTCATACACGACCATTTTGTCTCGCGGTTCAGCATGGCCGGTCCGATGACCGACTCTGCCATCCTCTCTGCATCTTCCGGAGCAGTTGCCTTTACCACTGACTCCTATGTGGTTGATCCGCTCTTCTTCCCTGGAGGCAACATAGGAAAGCTTGCAGTCTGTGGGACAGTGAATGACCTGTCGGTGTCAGGGGCAGTGCCGAAGTACCTCTCTGCTGCCTTTATTATTGAGGAGGGCTTCAGCATGGACGAGCTTGATGAGATAGTGACTTCCATGGCAGACGAGGCAGAGGCTGCTGGTGTCCGGATAGTGACAGGTGACACCAAGGTGGTGGAGAAGGGCAAGTGTGACAGGATCTTTATCAATACAGCAGGAGTGGGCCTGCTCAGCAATGATCTGGTGCATGTCAGCAGCGGATCAACTATAAGGGAGGGAGATGTGCTGATCATCAACGGCCCTCCCGGTGATCATGCGGTGACAATCCTCGCTGCCCGGCGAGGTCTTATGTTTGACACGCCACTTCTCTCTGACTGTGCTTCGCTGAATCACCTGGTCAGAACCATAGTTGAAAAGCCGGAAGCTGTCCGTTTCATGAGAGACCTTACGCGGGGAGGATTGGCTGCCGTACTCAATGAGCTGGCCGTAATACGGAGATGCACCGTAACCGTTAATGAGGCTTCCGTCCCGCTTCATGAACCGGTCAGGGGGCTCTGTGAGATACTCGGGTTTGACCCTCTGGCCATGGCCAGCGAGGGGCGCTTGCTGGCAGTGGTGGCAGCTGATGAAGCCGGAACAATCCTGGAAAAGATGCGCAGAGATTCCCTCGGCAGTGAAGCAACCATCATTGGCCGGATCACCTCCGGAAGAGAAGGGCGTGTCATACTGAACAGTCTGTCCGGAGGGCAGAGGTTCCTTGACATGCCGTCAGGACAGCTGCTGCCGAGAATATGCTGAAAGGAAGGCCATGCACGAGCTTAGAATAGCAACTGACCTGGTTGAAATGGTTGAAGGTTATGCATCTGATGCAGGCCTGCTGGCAGTCCATAGAGTCAATGTCAGCTTCGGGCAGTTTATCCAGATAGTACCTGACCTGTTTGAGGCAGCGTTCCGGGAGGCAGCCAGGGATACGGTTGCCGCCGGCGCAGAGATAACCATAGAGATCATCTCGGCAGAGATGCGCTGTATGGACTGCGGTTCACCCTACATACCCTCGGGTGACCTGAACGGGTGTGCCGTCTGCGGCTCATCTGAAATTGATATTGTACAAGGAAAGGAACTGTTTATAAAAAGTATTGAAGGAGAATGATCATGGAAATCAGGATTATGAAAAACATCCTCGACAGGAACCAGAACAAGGCCGATGAGGTGCGGACGCTTCTGAATGAGAGAAAAGTGATGATGGTGAACATTATCAGCTCACCCGGCGCCGGCAAGACTACCTTGCTTGAAAGAACCTGCGAAGCGATGGCAGACAGAATAAGGATAGGCGTCATCGAGGGTGATGTCACAACGGACCGCGATGCACAGCGCCTGAAGAAATACAATATACCCATAGTTGCAATCAATACTGAAGGAGGATGCCACCTTGACTCACACAGCATCTCGAAAGCCCTGGTGCATTTTGACCTTCATTCTGTCGATCTGATTTTTGTGGAGAATGTAGGCAACCTTATATGTCCTTCTCAGTTTGACCTTGGTGAGACCTTCAAGCTGGCTGTTGTCAGCACGGCCGAGGGGGATGACAAGCCTGCCAAATACCCGATGCTTTTCAGCCAGGCCCGGGCTGTCATCCTGAATAAGACTGACCTTTTACCCTATACCAACTTCCGCCTTGACGCCTTTGCGGCAGACATGGCTTCCATCAATCCCCGCATAACCATATTCAAAACTTCTGCCGTTACCGGGGAAGGCCTGCAGGAGTGGTCCGCCTGGCTCGGAACACAGCTCAGGGAGTTTTCTGCGGTCTGATTTCAGGCTGAAATAAGTGCCCGCCACGTTTAATACTCCAAGCCTTAAATGTTCTTAAACATGACATATGTAAGGTTTTTGTGTTCCTATTGTTATTAATTTCACACTCGAAAAAATCACTGAAAAGTTCACGTTTTAACACTAAATACTTAAAAACCAATAGAAATGTATCACACTGGTAACTTGGTGAAGGAGCTGGCTGACAAGCATGGCCGCAAAAGGGAGAGCCTTATGCCCATCCTTCAGGATATTGTAAAGAAGCACAACTACCTTACAGATGATGCCATGGTGGCTGTAGCCACCGAACTGGATGTATCTGCTGCGGAGGTATACGGCACTGCATCGTTTTACACTTTCCTTGACACCCAGGAGAGGGGTAAGAACGTGATCAGGGTCTGCAAAACTATAACCTGTTCAATGAAAGGCAAGAATGATATCATTGCTACCCTTGAGGATATACTGAAGATAAGGGTTGGCGAAACCACGCCTGACAAGATGTTTACCCTGCTTGAGACCAACTGCATAGGATGGTGTCACAAGGCTCCCGCAATGCTGATCAATGACATGCCGTATACTGATCTGACGCCGGAGACAGTTATTGATGTGATTAAAGGTTATATGCGCAAATAAGAGGGAGGCACTGAAATGAAAAACAAAGGACTTACAAAGGTTGACCTTATATTCGAAAGCATTGATGTCAGGAAGCTCATGACCAAAGCCTTCGAAATGACAGGCGAAGAGATTATCCAGCAGATACTTGAATCAGGTCTGAAAGGGCGAGGCGGAGCCGGATTCCCGACCGGGTTGAAATGGAAATACACCGCCGCCGAAAAGGATCCTGAAAAATATATTGTCTGCAATGCCGATGAGGGCGAACCTGGCACATTCAAGGACCGTGAGATTCTTGACAAGGTTGCATCAAAGGTTTATTCAGGCATGACCATTGCCGGCAAGGCCATGGGTGCAAAGAAAGGGTACATCTACCTGAGGGGTGAGTACAGGTTTCTTCTGCCGCAGCTTTTTGTGGAGCTTCATAAATTCCACAAGATGATCAGCGAGATAGGATACGATTTCAGTATTGAATACCGCATGGGCAGTGGAGCCTATATCTGTGGCGAGGAGAGCGCACTGTTCGAGTCAATAGAGGGTTTCCGCGGTGAACCACGCAACAAACCTCCTTACCCGACGGTCAGCGGTCTCTTTTCAAAGCCAACCTCGATCAACAACGTGGAGACCCTGGTCACTGCCGTCATGATCATCGAGAAAGGCGCACAGGAGTATGTGAAGCTTGGAACATCTGATTCACGCGGTTCAAAGGTCTTTTCCATCTCAGGAGATACGCCCATTCCGGGAATTTTCGAACTGGAGCTCGGGATGACGGTACAGGAGTTTGTTAACGAGTTTGGCGACGGTGACACCAAGGCAGTGCAGGTAGGGGGAGCATCGGGCTTCTGCGTGCCGCGCAAGAAGTTTGCCGAAACCATAATCGGGTTTGAGGGAGTACCCACCGGTGGTTCAATGAAGCTGTTCAACAGCTCGCGCTCGATGTACAACGTACTGCACAACTACCTTGATTTCTTTGCTGAAGAGTCATGCGGTCAGTGCACCCCGTGCCGGGTCGGATGCCAGCAGCTGCTCAAGGGTGTGGAGAAGGTGAAGAAGGGAGAGTCTAAATCAACCTATCTGAATGAACTTGTAAAACTTGCTGACACCATGAAGGTGGCATCAAAATGCGGCCTGGGACAGTCAGTGGGCAACGCCTTCAAATCGATAGTCGAGAATTTCAGGGAAGAGATAATTTATTAACACTAGTACGGAAAAAAATGGTAACTCTTAAGATAAATAATCAGGAAGTAAAGGTAGAGAAAGGGACAACAGTTCTTGATGCTGCCAAAAAGCTGGGTATAGTTATCCCCACTCTCTGCAATCACCCGGATCTGTGTGTGGCGGGAAACTGCCGTGTGTGCGTGGTGGAACAGACAGGAGCCCGCACACTGGTAGCTGCGTGCGCAATGCCCGTGGCTGAAGGGATGGATATCCACACAAATACTCTGAAGGTAAGGAATGCACGCAAGCATATAGTTGAACTGCTGCTCTCGGAACACCGTGCTGACTGCACAAAGTGCTATAAGAACCAGAAGTGCGAGCTGCAGACCCTGGCCAATGAGTATTCGTTCGGCGAGCATATATTCCTTGACCTTGTGGAAGATCATGATTATACTATTGACAGGTCCTCCCCGGCTTTCATCAAGGATGACAGCAAGTGCATCAGGTGCCAGCGTTGCGTGCGTACATGCGCCCAGTTGCAGCATGTGTCGGCTATCGCCGTGGCAAACAAGGGTTCAAAGATGAAGATATCTTCGTTCCATGACAGGCCCATGAGTCACGTTGTCTGTACCAACTGCGGCCAGTGCGTCAACCGCTGCCCGACGGGTGCCCTGACAGAGAAGACATATATTGACCATGTATGGGATGCTATCTATGATCCTGACATGCATGTGGTAGTACAGACAGCCCCGGCAGTAAGGGTAGCCCTGGGTGAAGATCTTGGATATGATCCGGGTGAGAGGGTGACAGGCAAGATGGTCACCGCCCTGCGCCAGCTGGGCTTTGATTCAGTGCTGGACACCGACTTTACCGCTGACCTGACCATCATAGAAGAGGGAACGGAGCTGCTTACCAGGCTGAAGAAAGTTCTTGTTGAGAATGACCATAGCATGGCACTGCCCATGTTCACCTCATGCTCGCCGGGATGGATCAAGTTCATTGAGCATAAGTACCCGCATATGCTGCCCAACCTCTCCACATGCAAATCTCCGCAGCAGATGTTCGGCGCCCTTGCAAAGACATTCTATGCACAGAAGCGCAATCTGGACCCCGCAAAGATTGTTTCGGTATCAATCATGCCATGCACAGCGAAGAAGTATGAGGCTGACAGACCCGAGATGAGGTCAAGCGGATACAAGGACATCGACTACGTGCTCACAACCCGCGAGCTGGCAGTGATGATCAAGCAGGCAGGGATTGATTTTCGTTCTATTGAGGCAAGTCACTATGATTCGATAATGGGTACCTCAACCGGTGCTGGAGTGATCTTCGGTGCCACCGGTGGTGTCATGGAAGCTGCACTGCGAACCGCATATGAGATTGTTACAGGTAAGCCGGTGCCCTTCAAGAACCTGAACATCATGCCTGTAAGAGGTATGGAAGGAGTGAAGGAGGCCACTATCAAGATAGAAGGAACAACCGAAGAATGGAGGTTCCTCGAGGGTGCAGAATTGAAGGTGGCCATAGCACACGGACTGGTAAATGCCAACAAGATCGCCAAGGCGGTAAGTACGGGAAAGGCTTCATATCACTTCATAGAGATCATGGCCTGCCCGGGAGGATGTCTCGGCGGAGGCGGTCAGCCCATACCTACCAACGCTGAGGTAAGACAGAAGCGTATGGAGGCTATATATGCAGAGGATATGCATATGGACATCAGAAAATCTCATGAGAACCCCGAGATCAAAGCCATCTACGAGGAGTTTCTGGAGAAGCCCAACGGGCATAAATCACATGAGCTCCTGCATACACACTATGTTGAGAGAGAATCTTATTAGCACATAGTTTATAAATTTATGCTGGTGAAGGCAGGTCTCATGGGCCTGCCTTCACTGTATGATCATGTGATAATGCTGACGCGATGAGGAACTCAGTAATCTTCCGTACAAATGATCTCCATTTATTGTTTTTTAACAGCTATTCATTGCTGCGTTTAAGATTTTTACCACCTTTAAGCTTTTAAAAAAATATCGCATGTTAATCTGGGTTGAAGATGAGCGGATTTGATTTTTCCACCAGGGATTCCTTTGGCAGCAGGATGGGAGTTATTATGGCAGCAGCCGGTTCTGCCGTCGGGCTGGGAAACATATGGAGATTCCCGTATATCCTTGGAGAGAACGGCGGCGGCGCCTTCCTGATAATTTACCTGGTGATAATTTTCGCTATCGGCATCCCGGTGATGATGTCCGAGCTGGTTATCGGCCGAAGGACCCAGCGGAACCCCGTGGGAGCTTTCAGGATGCTTTCATCACGCCGGCCCTGGTATCTTGTTGGGATGATGGGCATCGTGGCAGCATTCATGATCCTGGCTTTTTATACAGCGGTGGCTGGATGGACCCTTGAGTATATCTACCAGATCCTTACAGGGGGCATCAAAGGCAAGACATCAGCTGAACTGACGGTGATGTTTGATGCCTTCCGCACCGAATCACTGAGGCCGGCATTGTGGTTTTCCATCTTCCTTCTGGCCACTGCAGGAATAGTGCTCGGCGGTGTGCGCAAGGGTATAGAAAAATCGACCAAGGTGCTCATGCCGCTGCTATTTATTCTGCTCCTGCTGATGTGTGTCAAGTCACTTACTCTTCCGGGAGCAGGCAAAGGGGTTGAGTTCCTGTTCAGACCTGATTTTTCAAAGATCACCGGAACCACCGTACTTATGGCACTGGGACAGGCATTCTTCTCACTCAGTATCGGGATGGGGACACTGATCACATATGGTTCTTATATTCCGGGTGACAACAAGCTGGGGAGCACGGCGGTACAGGTATCGATGGTTGACCTGCTGATAGCGGTGCTTGCCGGCCTGGCAATATTCCCGGCTGTCTTTGCATTTGGCATTTCTCCCGCTTCAGGTGAGGCCCTGACCTTCATTGTGCTGCCCGGCATATTCCAGCAGATAACCGGAGGTATGATCTTCGCCTTTACATTCTTCTTTCTGCTGGCCATAGCTGCACTCACCTCCACCATCTCAGTGCTGGAGGTTATAGTGGCATATTTCTCAGAACAGCTTAACCTGACCAGACGCACGGCAATAATAATTGCCACGGCATCAATGTTCATCCTCGGGATCTCAGCGTCACTCTCATGGGGTGTGATGAGAGATGTGAGGCTATTCAACCTGAATATCTTTGACCTGTTCAACTATACAACCGCGAACATCCTTCTCCCGGTAGGCGGTCTTCTTATAGTTGCCTTCCTCGGATGGTTCTTCCCCGGCAGTTCAGTCAGGGATGAGCTCTCCAACGGAGGTGTGCTCCCGGTGAGATACTTCCCGTTGTTTCGCTTCATCATAAGGTTCATTGCCCCAGTGGCTATTGCGCTGGTGTTCCTGAACGGACTGGGTCTGCTTAAATTTTAAAAATCCTGACTTCCTTATGCACGGTTTAAACGATTTTCTTGTAAAGCTTGACGGTTACCTGGGCGGTCATCCCTGGTTCATGGTGCTACTTATTGGCACCGGGCTCTTCTTTACGATCTACCTGGGTTTTCCGCAGCTAAGGTACTTCCGTCACGCAATTCGGATAACCACCGGCAAATATGACCATTCACATGACATAGGTGACACATCACATTTTCAGTCGCTTGCCACCGCTCTCTCCGGCACCGTCGGCACCGGTAACATTGCCGGGGTGGCCCTGGCCATTCACCTTGGAGGCCCTGCCGCCCTTTTCTGGATGCTGGTAACGGCGGCCATAGGTATGTGTACAAAGATGGTTGAAGTATCAATCTCGCACAAATACCGCGATATCCTTCCGGATGGTTCGGTATCCGGAGGTCCGATGTATTACATGAAGAAGCGACTAAACATCAAGACCCGCAGCGGTAAGGTCATCAAGACCGGGGTGGTTTTAGGAGCTTTTTTTGCCGGAGCCACCATTCTAAGCTCCTTCGGCACAGGCAATCTGCCTCAGATAAACAGCATATCCAACTCAGTCTTCACCTCTTTCGGCGTAAAACATATAATCACCGGCGCCATACTGGCAGTACTGCTGGCACTGGTGATCATCGGGGGAATAAAGAGGATAGCCAAAGTGACCTCCGTCCTCGTACCTTTTATGGCAATTCTCTATATTCTGGGTGCACTGCTGGTCATCTTTACCCATCCTGAGAATATCATCCCCTCGTTTGTTTCGATCTTTGCAGATGCCTTCACCGGTTCGGCGGCTGCAGGAGGTTTCCTGGGTGCCTCCTTCGCCTTTGCGATGAACAGGGGAGTGAACAGGGGGCTCTTCTCCAACGAGTCGGGCCAGGGATCTGCTCCTATAGCCCACTCTGCCGCCAGGGCCCCGGAACCTGTCTCGGAGGGTATGGTGGCACTGCTGGAACCGTTCATTGACACCATATGCATATGCACCCTGACAGGACTGGTGCTGCTTGCTTCAGGGGCATGGAACACTAAGACGGAGAACCAGTTCCAGCCTACTGATGTACAGGTACTGGCCGGAGTTTATGACGACAGCAACAGTGAGGATGTCAAACGACTGGGGAAACATATCAGGGGTAATGAATTCCTTGAGCTCTACAATGGCACGCTGATGATAGAGAATGGGGAGATTGCCACAGAGGGAATATCTGTAATTCATGCAAGATCACTGGCTGAGAATGTAAGGTTCCTCTCTGATAAAGATCCCTTCGACGGAGAGCTGGAGGTGATAGCCGGCAAACTGGCTCCCATGTCAACCCTCACAGTGAGAGGGGAGTCGCTCATTCACAGCGCACCGCTTACCACCTATGCTTTCAGCCATAGCATGCTGAAAGGATATGGATCATATATAGTAACTTTCTCACTGCTCCTCTTCGCCTTCTCAACAGCCATTTCGTGGTCTTATTATGGCGACAGGGCAACAACATATCTCTTTGGACAGAAATATGTACTGGTGTACAGATTTGTGTATGTGGCAGGCTTTTTCGTGGCGTCATTTACAGACACAACCATCATCTGGTCACTCTCATATGTTGCCATTGTGCTGATGGCAGTGCCAAACCTGGTGGGCATACTGCTGCTGCGCAAGGAGGTAAAAGAGAACGTTAAGGAGTACTGGCTCACCTTCGCAGATCAGTATCCTGATGAGAAAATATCCGGTAAGATGCGCAAACGGTTTGGCGACTGATAATGGCCGGATTTTTGAGGCATAATATCAGTGACTTTACAGGGCAATATAATCAGGCAATGAAAAATCTCAGTTCTTTTATTACCATTACTGTACTCCTGTTGCTGGGAGTTAATATAAATATAATGTCGCAGGACCGCTGCGCTGTTCTGATGAAGGATATCAGTGAGCGCTATGTGGGTGAATGCCGGAACGGGCTGGCTCATGGAGAAGGCGAGGCATGGGGTATGGATCATTATGCCGGTGCCTTCAAAAAGGGCCTGCCACACGGCAAGGGAATCTACACCTATGCTGACAGCTCGGTGTATGAGGGTGCGTGGTCAAAAGGACTCAGGCACGGCAACGGGAAGTATACATTTGTCTACAACGGCTCTGATTCAATCCAGGAGGGGATGTGGACCAAAGACATATATATGGGCCAGCAGAATAGCACCAAGGGATACAACATTATCTCCTCGCGGGCTATGGAGCGTTATCGCATTTACCGGTACACTGACGGTGAGGAGATCCGCGTTCATCTGAAGCCGATCACCTCCGGCACCCTCGACGTGTCAAACCTTCAGATAACGGGTTCATCAGGATATGAGACGGAGTTTCTTAACTCGCAGATGGAATTCAGGAATTGCCAGTTCCCGTTCAGGCTTCGCGTCAGCTTCTTCAAATGGAGTAAGCTGAAGACAATGAGGGTGGACACCTACATTGAACTGGAGATAACCGAGCCGGGTGTCTGGATAGTGGAGATCGGCGCCTGATCAGTTGTTGTCAGCTACAGGAGGATAAAGATCCTCTACTCTCACGGCTCCATCATTGTCAGTGGTTATCTCTGCCACAGCTTCCTCACCGCGGTTTTTGAAATAGAGCAGGAATGCCAGCAGGGGCATCAGAGGCGTCACAAGGGCTGTTGTGAGGGCGTTCAATCCGATGAAAAGAGGATTGCGGTGCATCTCAAGCAATGAGGCAGACTGCTCCGGGTCGGCAAAGGAACGCATGAAAGTGCCGGTGAAAGGCAGCATAACCAGTGCGCTCAGAAGCATTGATGCAATAACAATTATCAGCAGCACAACCACAACCCAGCCCAGGTTGGGCCACAGGTTCTTATGCGCCAGCCTGAAGGAGCGCCCTATCACCTCAAACGGGTTGCGCGTCTCGACAAGGGTGACAGGCATGGCAAACATTATTACCGTGGCCATGTAAAACAGGGCGAACAGGCCCGGCAATACCAGGAGCACAATTCCCACTGTTACCAGCATGGTCATTATCACCGTAAGAATAACCATGGCAAGAAGATATGGCACCAGTGCCACCAGTGTCTTCCTGAGCAGTGATGCGACGAATCCGGCCTCCCCCGCGGGCCTCTCCAGTACCCATACATGCAGAACTACAACGAACAGAAGCGATATGAGCATCATCAGCGCGTATGGTCCGGCCCAGGACTTCATAAGCTCGAATGCCGCCTCCGGGTCACCGGAAACAGTCTGGAATGATGCTAGATCAATATTTTTGATGAAAAGAGATGTGAGCAGGGCGCTGACCACTGAGATGATGTAGAGCCCGATGAAATACTTCTTGTAAAAATACCACAGCTTGTTGAATGCACTGTCAAGGTCTGTAGCTCCGGCAAG
>CAZVLJ010000052.1:0-19250 GCA_964627825.1 uncultured Rikenella sp.
AGTACGCCCGGTGGTGTGGGGGGACTGCGGCGCGAGCCGCATCCTACCCGATTATATCAGTCAAATACCTGTGATTCCCCAATCGCAAATCGCAAATCGCAAATTGTAATATGAGCATATTATTCACCATAGATTCAGTCACCGCCGGATACGAGGAAAAGATCGTCCTGCGCGATGTGACCATGGCAGTTGAGGAGAACGACTTCATTGGCATCATTGGGCCTAATGGCGGGGGAAAGACCACCCTCCTGAAGGTGATCCTGGGATTGCTGAAACCACTCTCCGGAAGAGTGGATTATTCTCCGGGAAATTTGAAAATGAACCAGATAGGATATATGCCCCAGGTGGCGCAGGGCGATACACTCTTCCCGGTGACAGTGGAAGATGTGGTACTGTCAGGGATGATGCATGATAAGGGGGCCATGGGACGCATGAGCCGCTCGGAAAAGAAAAGGGCTGCAGAGGTGATGGACGAACTGGGGCTGACGCCTCTGGCACACCAGGCTCTCAATGAGCTGTCAGGCGGACAGCTGCAACGCGTTTACCTTGCCAGGGCGGTCTCGGGGTCGCCACGGCTGCTGCTGCTTGATGAGCCTGCAACATTTGTTGATTCATCGTTTGAAGCCGACTTCTATGAAAAGCTGAGGATGCTCAACGGCAGGATGACGATCATGATGGTCTCGCATGACGTTGGCACCATCTCAGCCTGGGTGAAGTCATTTGTCTGTGTCAGTGAAAAGGTGTTCTATCACCCGCACAGCAAGATAACCCAGGAAGATCTGCGCATGTACGGTTGCCCGATACAGCTTGTCACCCACGGTGATGTGCCGCATGTAGTACTCCATAAACACGAATGATGGAAAGCCTTTTTGAATACTCGTTCGTTGTCAGATCACTGCTCGGGGCGCTTTTTACAAGCATCACGGCCGGCCTTGCAGGCACTTACATCGTATCAAAGAGACTGGTCTTCCTGAGCGGCGGAGTGACTCATGCCTCCTTCGGAGGCATAGGTCTCGGATACTATCTGGGAATAAACCCGGTGGTAGGGGCTGCTGTCTTCGGCCTGGGGTCAGCCCTGGGGATGGAGTATATGTCGGCACGCGGCAAGATGCGTGAGGACAGCGCCATTGGGATTCTCTGGGCGCTGGGCATGGCGGTGGGCATCATCTTCATCTACCTGACCCCCGGTTATGCGCCAAACCTGATGAGCTACCTCTTCGGGAGCATACTGACCGTTACTGATGGTGACCTGATAGCGCTGGGGATAATCTCTGTAGTGCTGATAATCTACACAGCAGTATTCTACAGGACCCTTCTGTACATCTCTTTTGATGAGAACTACGCCCGCACCTTTACCAGGCACGTTGACCTCTTCAGGTACATCTCGGTGGGGCTGACGGGCCTGGCCATAGTTTTAAACATAAGGATGGCAGGGGTGATAATGATCATTGCCCTGCTCACCATACCGGCTAATATTGTGATGCTCTTTACTCGCAGGTACATGCGGATTATAGTGCTCTCAACGGTAGTAAGCTTTATGGGGATAAGCGCCGGGTTTGCCATATCATGGTTCACAAATCTGCCAACAGGCGCAACAATAGTCGCGGTGCTGGTGTTATTCTGGCTGGTGGCCCGTGCCATCCGCAGCCTGCAGAAGAGCAGCAATATTGACAAACTTAAAAAGACTACAATATGAATGAATATGATCTGATAATCATTGGCAGTGGCCCCGGAGGATATGTTGCCGCTATCAGGGCATCACAACTGGGGATGAAGGTGGCGGTAGTTGAGAAGGCCGAGACGGGTGGCATATGCCTCAACTGGGGATGTATCCCTACGAAGGCGCTGCTCAAGAGTGCGCAGGTGCTTGACTATGCGCGTCATGCTGCCGACTACGGCATTAATGCCGGAGAGGCGCCGGCGCCGGACTTTGGTGCGGTGATAGCCCGCAGCCGGGGGGTGGCTGAGGCCATGAGTAAGGGGGTACAGCACCTGTTCAAGAAGTATAATATACCGGTTATCAGCGGGTTCGGACGGCTGAAGGGCGCCGGCGCCGTGGAGGTGGAGGCAGCCGACGGGATGAAGGAGAGATACAGTGCAAAACATATTATCATAGCAACGGGAGCCAGGTCAAGAGAACTGCCGAACCTCCGGCAGGATGGCAAAAAGATTATAGGCTACCGCGAGGCGATGACACTTCCGGAACTGCCCGCATCAATGGTGGTGGTGGGCTCAGGAGCCATAGGGAGTGAGTTCGCAGGCTTCTACAGGTCGATGGGCACCGAGGTGACACTGGTGGAGTTCATGCCGCGAGTACTGCCGGTAGAGGATGAGGAGGTCTCACGCACGCTGGAACGATCGTTTAAAAAGGCAAAGATGAAGATCATGGTCAACTCTACAGTGGAGAAGGTTGACACATCCGGAGAGAAATGCATTGTGACAATTAAAACGCCTAAAGGCGAAGAGACAGTGGAGACCGACATCGTTCTCTCTGCTGTTGGCATAACGCCGAACATAGAGGGTATCGGCCTTGAAGAAGCCGGGGTGAAGACCGACAGGGGCAGGATAGTGGTTGATGAGTTTTACCGCACCTCGGTGAGCGGCGTATATGCCATTGGCGACATTGTCCCTGGTCCTGCGCTGGCGCATGTAGCCTCTGCCGAAGCCATAGTCTGTGTTGAGAAGATTGCGGGCCATAATCCTGATCCGGTTGACTATAGCAATATCCCGGGCTGCACATATACCACCCCGGAGGTGGCATCGTGCGGCATGACAGAGGAGGCTGCGAAGGCGGCGGGCATTGAGACAAAAACAGGCAAGTTCATGTTCATGGCTTCGGGCAAGGCCAGCGCTGCCGGCGCCCGCGAAGGTTTCGTCAAGCTTGTGTTCAATGCTTCTGACGACAAACTGATTGGCGGTCACCTGATAGGAATGAACGTCACCGAGATGATCTCATCACTGGTGACAGCCAGGAAGATGGGGGCCACGGCTCATGACCTGATGACAAGCATCCATCCCCATCCCACAATGTCGGAAGGCATCATGGAGGCGGCATCTGCTGCTCTGGGAGAGGCCATCCACGGATAATTTTTAAGTGTATTTAATACTTTTAACGCAACCTTCAGGCCCTTTTTAACATCAATCTATTGATAAGGTCGGATTTTATTTCTTACCTTTATAACTCGACTAAAAAGCGGGTTTGGTTAAGGATAAGGACATAATTGACGGCTGCTTATCCGGCAGCAGGCGCGATCAGGAACTGCTCTACCGCAGGTATTCACCGAAGTTCTATGCTGTATGCCTTCAGTATGCGGGCAATACAGAAGAGGCGAGGGACGTACTGCAGGAGGGATTTATTAAGATTTTTGAAAACCTGTCGCGCTTCAGCCATGAAGGTTCTTTTGAAGGATGGATGAGGAGGATCATTGTCAACACTGCCCTGGAAAGGTACCGCAACAGGTATTATCTGAACCGTGTTGACGACATTGAGGAGGTTACCGAGCCTGAGGCTGAGCCCGACACCAGTGATTTTGCCGGCCTCGAGGCATTTGATCTGCTGAACATGATCATGGAGCTGCCTCCCAAGTACAGGATGGTCTTTAACCTCTACGCCATAGAAGGATATTCCCATAAGGAGATAGGTGAGATGCTTGGTATCTCGGAAGGTACCAGCAAGTCCAATCTCTCAAGGGCGAGGGAGATACTTCAGAAGAAGGTGATGATACTTACGGGTGTCACAAGAAGAATGGTAAATGTTTGAAAGGGAGCCAAATATTGACATAGTGTTCCGCAACGGCCTGAAAAACCTTGAGGTACTGCCGCCACCCGACGTGTGGGATAATATCCCTTTGATACCTGTGAGGCATAACCGTCTGAGGATAATCTCAGGTATTGCTGCCGGTGTCGCTGCTCTGGTATCCCTGACCCTTCTGGCCACCTGGTATGTACGTAACAGCAACACACCTGTCCTCCTGACGGAAGTGACCTTGCCCGATGGTGACACCAGAGACGTTCTGTTTAACATTATGGAGGCATCAGCAATCACAGCCCCTGCCGGGTCGAAGGTGGTTACAATGCCCCGAACCAATGAACCGGCAGAACCGGTGCTCCTGACAACAGTGACAACTCCGGCTGGTGAGCCTGCCCTGCTCCTGGCACAGGCAGATATTCCTGCCATAAGGGATCAGGCTGATGAGCCGGTTGAGATTCTTCCTGATGAGATCACAGTCATCACTGCGGGTCGCTTCGAGCGGGCAGAAGAAGCCCCGATGGCTACACTGGCTGATATCCCGGCAGCAAAAACTGACCAGCGCTTTATTGTTGGAGCCTCGGTTTCGCCCACTATGGGTTTCTCACGTACCGGTGGTGATGCCAGGATCGCCGGATTGATCAACAGTGAGAGATCGAGACCCACTTACTCCACAGGTGTCTCCGTGGGCTACAGGATATCTGACCGCCTGACAGTTCATTCGGGAATAGCCCTGGCGTCAATGGGGCAGACAATCAATGACGTTACCGTCTATGCCGGGCTCTCTGACTACTATGCTGTCAAGAGCAATTATCTCTATAGCATGGAGACTGCCACCGGAACCATCCTCGCAGGGAATACCGACCTCTATCTTACAGACAGCAAGGACAGAGTGGCGACACTCATCCAGGGAGATATGGCAGACCCCTCAAAGTACAATCTGACACAGGTTGGATCGGACATTCACCAGGTGTTCCGTTACCTTGAGCTGCCGGTGATGGTCAGGTACAGGCTCATTGACAGGAAGGTGGGGCTGAATCTCTCCGGAGGAGTGGCCTATGGCCTCCTGGTTGGAAACACTGCATACACCGGGCAGGGCTCTGAGACAATCATGGTAGGGCATACTGAAGGGGTAAATGAATTCAATCTGAGCAGCCAGGTGGGTCTCGGAATGGAATACAACGTCTCACAGAAGATAACCTTCAATCTTGAGCCTGTCTTCAGGTATTATGTCACCCCGCTGAGCAACTTCTCAGGCGCAATCTATAAACCCTATTCACTGGGGTTTTATTCCGGGTTCTACTTTAAATTCTGAAACACCTGTTTTTCCCTCTTCCTTTTGCTTTCCGTGACGCAATATTTTCGCTACTTTTGCAGTTTCAAAATGAGATAGCGGGATTATGAAATTTACTTCGGGAAAGGTATTTATTGCATTATTGGTGTTACTCAGCACGGGATTTGTTTTTACCCTCCTGGTGTCAGCCGGCGAACAGCATCCGGCAGAGCCTGACAATGAGGAGAGCGGACCTGTGGCGGTCTCCTGGTCGGTGCCTGAAAGCGTCACCTTCGCCGGCGAGGCGCTGCCGTTGAAGAACTTCGACACCCGCGAGAGTCTTGACCGTGAGCTCAATGCCACCGCTTACCGCCACGGATCAACACTGCTTACAATCAAGCGCTCCGGACGCTATTTCCCCGAGATTGAAAAGATACTGAATGAGTACGGTGTGCCCGATGATTTCAAGTACCTGGCATGCGCCGAAAGCGATCTCAGCAACGTCATCTCGCCGAGAGGCGCCACCGGATACTGGCAGATAATGGAGGGTACAGGCAGGGAAGCAGGAATGATCATCAACAGGGAGATCGATGAGAGGTATGACCTCGACAAATCGACCCGTTTTGCCTGCCATTACTTTCTGAAGGCATATGAGAGGTACGGCAGCTGGACAATGGCAGCAGCATCATACAACAACGGCTTCAGAGGATTGAGCGAACAGGTTGATATCCAGAAAGAGACAAATTACTATGACCTGCTCCTGAATGAGGAGACAGCAAGGTATATCTTCCGTATAGTGGCGCTCAAGCTGGTCATGTCTGAACCGGCAAAATACGGCTTCAACATAAGCACAGGGGACCTGTACAATCCGGTGCCCTTCCGTGAGGTGAAGGTTGACACTGCCGTTTCCAGCTTTGAACAGTTCGCCAGGCAGTTTGACACCAACTACAAGATCCTCAAATTCCTGAATCCCTGGCTTCGCAGGCCCTTCCTGACCAACAGCGAAAAGCGCGAATACATCATCAGGGTACCGGAGAAGGATGCAAGGATACAGGCCGGCCTATAGTCACCTCCCATGCCGGAACAGAAAGATGAGATAAAAGTGTATGGAGCGAGGGTCCATAACCTTCGTAACATAAGCCTTACGCTTCCGCGAAACAAGCTGGTAGTAGTCACCGGGCTCAGCGGCAGCGGGAAGTCGTCCCTGGCCTTTGATACAATCTACGCCGAGGGACAGCGAAGGTATATGGAGACCCTGTCAGCCTACGCCCGCCAGTTCCTCGGGGGGATGGAGAGGCCCGACGTTGACCGTATTACAGGCCTGAGCCCGGTGATCTCAATAGAACAGAAGACCACCAACAAGAACCCCCGCTCAACGGTGGGTACCATCACCGAGATATATGATTTCCTGCGACTGCTCTATGCACGTGCTGCCGATGCATACTCATATGAGTCAGGAGAAAAGATGGTCAAATACACTGATGATCAAATACTTGAACTGGCATCTGAGCGGTATGACCAGCATAAGGTTTACATCCTGGCCCCCTTGGTCAAGGGAAGGAAGGGCCATTACAAGGAGCTTTTCGAGCAGTTGAGGAGAAAGGGATTTCTTCATGCCCGCATCAACGGCGATATAAGGGAGATCACTCCCGGCCTGAAACTCGACAGGTACAAGGTCCATTTCATCGAGCTGGTGATTGACAAGTTCCAGGTGGGCAATGTAACTGAAAAGCGGCTTCATGATGCTGTGCTGCTGGCTCTTGACCAGGGTGACGGCATCATGGCGTTGCTGGACACCGGTGACAGCAGCCTGAGGTTTTACAGTCGCCATCTGATGTGTCCCGTCACCGGCATCTCTTATAATGAGCCGGCGCCGCATACCTTCTCGTTCAATTCGCCGCAGGGCGCATGCCCGAAGTGCAACGGTCTGGGAGAGATCTCGGAGGTGGATATCAGCCGCATGATGCCTGATCCCACGCTCAGCATACGCAAGGGAGGGATAGAACCGCTTGGCAAGTATCGTAACATCTGGATCTTCTGGATGATTGAAGCGCTCGGCGAGAAGTACGGCTTTACCGTTGACACCCCCGTAGGTGAGATTCCTGATGATGTTCAGAACAAGATATTCTTCGGCTCTGATGAGGTGCTGAAGCTGTCTAATACCCCGCTGGGAGTCACTTCCAACTATTTCATGACATTTGAGGGCGTAGTTAATTACGTTGGTAACATGGAGGCTATGAGTGGTCGTGCTGCCAACGGCAAGACGAAAGGCAGAGAGAACTATATCCAGTACCATGTCTGCCCCGAGTGTAACGGTACAAGGCTGAAGAAGGAGGCCCTCTGGTTCCGTATCGGCGGGAAGAATATAGGTGAGCTTGCCGCTATGGACCTCAACGAGCTCAGGGATTACCTTGAGAACGTGACTGACGATATGTCAGAGCGGCAAAAGAAGATAGCTTCTGAGATACTGAAGGAGATACGCTCGCGTCTGGGATTCCTCCTTGACGTGGGGCTTGATTACCTGGCACTGAACCGCGGGGCCCGCACCCTTTCCGGCGGCGAGAGCCAGCGTATCAGGCTGGCAACGCAGATAGGCTCTAAGCTGGTCAACGTGCTGTATATCCTTGATGAGCCCAGCATAGGGCTGCACCAGCGCGACAACCGCAGGCTGATAGAGGCGCTTCGCAGCCTCCGCGATGCAGGTAACTCGGTCATAGTGGTGGAGCACGACCGTGATATGATCCTCAGTGCCGACCATATCATTGATATTGGTCCCGGGGCCGGCGTACATGGCGGGATGATCGTCGCCGAAGGCACACCGGAAGAGATACTTAAGGCTGACACCCTCACCGCTGCCTATCTGAACGGCGCAAGGACAATAGCGGTCCCAAAGAAGAGGAGAGATGGCAACGGCAAACAGCTCACCATCACCGGCGCCACCGGCAACAACCTGAAGAGGGTGACCATGAAGGTGCCCCTGGGCACGTTCATCTGTATCACCGGTGTCTCCGGCAGCGGCAAGTCGTCACTGATCAACCAGACCCTCCACCCGGCCCTTGCAAAGAAGTTGCACGGTGCTGCGAGGGCACCCCTGCCGTATGAATCTATTGAAGGACTGGAGAGCATTGACAAGGTGATAGAGGTTGACCAGGCCCCCATAGGCCGTACTCCCAGATCTAACCCGGCTACATATACCGGTGTCTTCACTGATATCCGCAGCCTCTTCGCCATGACGCCTGACGCGAAAGTCAGGGGATTCGGGCCGGGGCGCTTCTCATTCAATGTTAAAGGCGGCCGGTGCGAAGGCTGCGAGGGCGCCGGGGTCAAGACCATTGAGATGAACTTCCTGCCCGACGTGTATGTGATGTGTCCCGACTGCGGGGGCAAACGCTACAACAGGGAGACCCTCGAGGTGAAATTCAAGGGCCGGTCAATCAATGACGTCCTGGAGATGACTATCAATGATGCAGTGGAGTTCTTCAAGGGTATCCCTTCGATATACCATAAAATTAAGACTCTGCAGGATGTGGGCCTCGGCTACGTCAGGCTTGGCCAGCCTTCTACAACACTGTCAGGCGGTGAGTCGCAGCGCGTCAAGCTGGCAACCGAGCTCTCAAGGCGCGATACGGGGCGTACACTGTACATCCTTGATGAACCTACCACCGGGCTTCATTTTGATGATGTTAAGGTTTTGCTGGAGGTGCTTGAGAGGCTTGTTGAGCGGGGCAATACGGTAATGGTCATAGAGCACAATATGGATGTGATCAAGGTGGCGGATTACATTGTTGACCTCGGCAGGGAGGGAGGTCGCGGCGGAGGAGAGGTCATCTTCACAGGGACGCCTGAAGAGATAGCAGAGGTAAAGGATAATTATACGGGACAGTTTCTGGCACCCGTTCTGAAACACTAAAAAGAGTATATTTAATGCCTAAAATTATATTTATGGACGAAGCAAAGGAGAAGGACCTGATAAAGGAAGCGTTTGAACCAAAGACCTGGAACGAGATCCATACGATGGACTCCTGGAGGGTTTTCAAGATCATTGCCGAACTGGTTGAAGGATTCGAAAAGCTTTCGAGGATTGGTCCGAGCGTGGCCGTCTTCGGCTCTGCCAGGACGCATTTCAACAACAAGTACTACAAGCTTGCAGAAGAGATCGCCTTTCAGCTGACCCAGAAGGGTTACGGAGTCATCACCGGCGGTGGCCCGGGTATCATGGAAGCAGCCAACAAGGGCGCAAAGCGGGGCAACGGCAAATCAATAGGTATTAACATTGACCTGCCGTTTGAGCAGAAGGCCAATCCCTATATTGACCGCGACAAGCTTATTACATATGACTATTTCTTCGTCCGCAAGGTGATGTTCATGAAGTATGCCCAGGGTTTCATAGTACTTCCCGGCGGCTTCGGGACATTTGATGAGCTCTTCGAGGCCATCACCCTGATTCAGACAAAGAAGATCGGGCGATTCCCGATAGTGCTGGTGGGAACGAAGTACTGGTCGGGGCTGTTCGACTGGGTCACCGAGGTGATGCTTGCCGAGGAGCATAACATCTCACCGGAGGATATGAATATCTTCCGTATTGTTGATGAGGCCGAGGATGCCGTAACCTATATTGACCAGTTCTACTCAAGGTACCTGCTGAGCCCGAACTTCTGATTACTCGCTGGCCTATGCGCCGGACAGATACACTGATTTGTCCGGATGCTACTGACGGGGGGGGGAGCTTTCTGATTACCTTCCTCGTTCCTTTACGTGGTGGTCCATCTCGCGCTCGTGGTCACGCTTCTTGAGAGTGTCGCGCTTGTCATACTGCTTCTTGCCCCTGGCAAGAGCTATCTCTGCCTTGGCAAGCCCCCGCTGGTTGATGAACACCTTCGTTACAATGATTGTCAGTCCTGTCTCATTGACCTTCCTTTCCCACCTGCGGAGCTCCTTTCGCGTCAGCAGAAGCTTCCTCTCTCCGAGCGGATCATGGTTGTTGATGTTTCCCCAGTAATACTCGGAGATATGCATTCCGGTCACGAACAGTTCGCCATTGCGGAAGGCACAGAATGAGTCAGTCAGTGTGGCCTTCCCGGCACGGATAGACTTTATTTCGGTGCCGGTAAGCTTGATGCCGGCAATGAGCTTCTCGAGGAATTCATAGTCATGAGATGCCCTTCGATTCTTAATGACAATATTGCTGTGATCACTCCTCATGTTTTTGATCAGGCGAAGATGGCAAAGTAAGCTGCCTCGGTCAGTTTTGACAGGATTACCTGGAGGAGAAAGAAAATTATAAGCATGGCTACTACCGCAGCAATTATCAGCGGGAGCTTTTTGTGCTCAGGCGGATTGACAATCTCCTCCATCCCTATCCAGAATATATATAGGCCATACAGGCCAAGCACATTGATAAAGAGCAGGGATTCAAATAGTTTGCTGATGGCGAGCGACAGGAATATCGGGGCCATGGAGTAGGACACCAGCTTGAACGCCACCAGGAATTCGTGCCCCAGGTCCATTGCTTTCATTATCTCTTTGACAACAAAGGCAGAGCCATATACGCCAAGGTAGAGAAAGAGAAAGGTATTGATAGCTGTCAATACCGAGTACATTGGTTTGAGAGTTGTGTTTATAAACAATCCGGAGCCCAGGAAGGCGCTCACGGTGACAAGGATTATCAGCGGGAGGAAAAAGCTTCCCCTGACATAATGCATTGGCCTGTTTTCACGATGAACCACCTCCCAGGCTTTGCCGGGATTGATGATGAAATACTTTATTCTGTGATATAGAAACCTGAAGTCCATGACCTCTTCCTGTTAGCGAACGGCAAAATTAAACAAAAATGCAATACCCTGACCTCTTTATCGCTATCTTTAATTTCTGATGGACAAGCTGATGCATGATATTGTGGTGATCACCGGTCCTACTGCCACGGGCAAGACGAGGCTGGCGGCGCTGGTGGCTGACAGGCTGGAAGGGGAGGTGATCAGTGCTGATTCAAGGCAGGTTTACCGCGGAATGGATGTCGGGACGGGCAAGGACCTGTCGGATTATACTGTTGACGGCCGGAGGGTGCCGGTGCACATGGTGGATATCATTGATGCAGGGTACAGGTACAATGTATATGAGTACCAGCGCGATTTCCTGAACGTCTTCGAAGATATGTCCGCACGGGGTGTGTTTCCGGTGGTCTGCGGAGGCTCTGGGATGTATGTTGACAGTATCGTGAGCGGTTACCGGCTGGTGCAGGTGCCTGTCAATGAGCCTCTGCGTGCCCTGCTTGCGGGGCGGTCGCTTGAGGAGCTGACGGAGATACTCTCGCAAAATAAGAGCCTGCACAACAAGACAGATGTTGATACCGTAAAAAGGGCGGTGCGGGCTATAGAGATAGCTGATTACTACTCATCTCACCCGTTTGATGACAGCCCTTTTCCTGTCAGGAATCCGCTGGTGACGGCTGTGTTTGTTGACCGCGAGACCCGGCGGCAGCGTATCAGCGACAGGCTGCGCACGCGGCTCGAAGAGGGGATGATTGAGGAGGTGCAGCAGCTGCTGGCAGGAGGTATTCATCCTGATGACCTGATATATTACGGGCTGGAATACAAGTATATAACCCTTTACCTGACGAACAGGCTTTCGCGAGAAGAGATGGTTCAGAAGCTTGAGGTAGAGATACATCGTTTCGCCAAGCGCCAGATGACCTGGTTCCGGGGCATGGAACGCCGCGGAATTGCCATTCACTGGATAGACGGCAATATGAGTGATTTGGAGAAAGCCGACTGCATAGTTGCTAAGTTATATCATACATAATCAGAACATAATAAGAGATATTCTGGTTTTTGCGATAAATTTCGTTGTGCAATATCTCGCAATCATTCAGCCCCGTATAATTACAGCTCAGACTATTATCAATAAGCTGAACATAACTTATATTTATCTTTCAGTATAATAAAAGAAATCTTTCAGTATGCTGAAAGAAAATTGGTAGACAATTACTCCAAAAGTTCTTAATCAATATTTAAGGTAAACAGAACCAAAGACTGGAAGACTCCAGACCTTCCGATTGAGGCTTCATAAAAGAAGCCGAAACCCCGTACATGAAGTGTCGGGGCCTTCAGACCTTCAGACCTTCAGACCTTCAGACCTTTATGCCCATCTTCTTCATCAGCAGTGAGGCGTTGAAGCTTGAGCAGATGCCCGGGGTGAGGCGGTAGTCGAAGAAGAGTTCTTCATCATTGACTTTCACATCAAAATGATAGTTCTCAATTGATTGCGGCAGCTCCTGTTCGAGTCCGGCGAGACGAAGGTCATGCGTTGCCACCATGGTCACGGCACCGTAACCGGTCAGCTGCTTTATAAGGGCCACGGATCCGGTATATCTGTCGTCCGAATTGGTGCCCCGGAGGATCTCATCAAGGAGCAGGAATACCATCGGGTCGGATTCAGCTCCGGAGATGATTGCCTTCAGTCGCCTCAGCTCGGCATAGAATGAGGAGATATTCTCTTCAAGTGAGTCTGATATCCGCATGCTGGAATGGAGCCTTACCAGCGAGACGGTGAACGCTGAGGCGCAAACCGGGGCCCCGGCAAAGGCCAGTACGACATTCACCCCGCAGGTGCGGAGGAAAGTGCTCTTGCCCGACATGTTCGATCCGGTCACAATGATGGCTTTTCCGGCTCCCTCAGTAGAGAAACTGTTGCTGATACGTCTGTTTGCAGGGATTAACGGGTGGCCCATCTCCCCGGCACTGAAAACAAAATAGTCTTCAGTCACCTGCGGATAAACCCAGTCTTGATTGTTGAAAGCCATATTTGCCAGTGAAGTCAGCGCCTCGAACTCCGCCATCGCGGCAAACCATTCCGGTATACGCTGGGCATGTTCGCGTTTCCACTTCTCCAGGGCGAGGCAGAAGTGTATATCGGTGAAGAAAAGCAGGTTGAGAGGTGCGGAAATAAGCACGTTCAGCCTCCAGTCGAGCCTGCCGACAAGCTTTGAAAGCTGCCTGATGCGGTCTGATGCCGCGATCTCGTCCATGAATACCGACTTCAGTTTCTGCAGCAGGGGAGAGGCGAAGTTGCGGGTTTCTGTCAATCTGATTATGGATGAGTATGCTTTCAGCAGGTCTGAGGACCGGCTCACCTGTTCCTGCAGTTTCGATATCCTCCTGAACCGGGTGAAGTAAAAGACAAAGTTCACCCCGAACACAGGGGCGAGTATCGCCGCCGGAAGCCCTGTTATTACGGATATTACAGCTGCCATGGCAAGGAGGCTGAGGCATCCTGTAATGATTTTCTCTCCTCTGGTTTTCTGGAAGAGGTCATCACTTCCGAGCCATTGTATCAATGGTGCAGGGTCATTGCCGGCCCCGGCATTCAGGTATCCGAGGGTCATCAGCTCCTGCCGCCAGTCTGTCAGCGGTTGAAGTTCTGCAACAGCCTTCTGGCGCAGCAGAATCTCTTCGCGTGCCGCAGGTTGTTTCAGGAACTCTGCAAGCCGGTCAGAGGCCGGCCTGCTGGTGGTGCGGCACAGATACTGGAAGAGTGAGGCTTTCCCGAAGATATCAAGGTCATATGTATAAGGGTGGTCTCTTTCAGCATATTCTTCACCGGTTTTAAAGCCGGAGAAATCGCCATCCAGGCATTTCTGTTCCAGCCTGTTGATCTCTGCCAGATGAAGAAACCGCTTCCTGCTTTTCTCTGTGTTTTCGTATTTTATAACCAGCCAAATGAAGACGATGAGCGCCGTAACCAGGATGACCACGGCAGCAAAGACCGAGAATGACAGAAGTACGGCAAACAAAACCAAACCTCCTGCAAACGCTGCGAGCCGTGCCATCGACAGTCGGTCAGACAGCTTCCGCAGCCGTTCGGTCTCCCGGACATAACGTTGTGATCTCGATTTGTACTCTTCTGTTGGTGACATATTCTGATGCCATAAAGCTAAAAAAACTCTTTAAAATACTAAGAAAGGTCAAAAAATGATTGTGAGGTATGCAAAATAGGTCTAAATTTGCAGGAATGACCAACAAAATTCGACATATAAAGGTACCTGAAGGGTCATTTTTTCTCTTTGGGCCCAGGGGAACCGGGAAGTCAACATTTGTAAAGACATTAATTTCTGATGATGTTTTGTATATAGACTTTCTTGATCCTGAGACTTTCAGGACATATTCAGCCTTTCCGGAAACTCTTGAGAAGAGTGTAGCAGCCCTGAATCCCTGCCTGGTGATTGTGGACGAGGTTCAAAAAGTTCCTTCTGTTCTGGATGTGGTGCATAAACTCATGGAGGAAAGAAAAATAAGATTTATTCTGACCGGATCAAGTGCACGGAAACTAAAGATGGGTGGAGCTGATATGCTCGGAGGGCGTGCCCTGAGGTGTATTATGCATCCTTTTACCGCGGAGGAGCTTGGAGATGACTTCAGTCTGGAAAAATCCCTCAGGACGGGATTGATACCCGTGGTTGATAGAAGTATGGATCCTGTGCAGAGCCTGTCTGCTTATGTTGATATATATCTTCGTGAGGAGGTTCAGGCAGAAGGCCTTGTCCGAAATCTTGGCGCTTTCTCCAGGTTTCTTGAAATAGTCAGTTTCTCGCACGGATCAGTTCTGAATATCAGTAATGTCGCCCGTGAATGCCAGGTGTCAAGAAATATTGTCACCGGATATTTTGATATTCTTGAGGATCTCATCTTGGCTTACCGGTTGCCGGTTTTTGCCAGGAGAGCCAAGCGTAAGACAGCCTCGCACCCGAAGTTCTTCCTGTTCGACAGCGGATTATATCGTCGGTTAAGGCAAAGAGGTCCTCTGGACACCGAGTCCGAGATTGCGGGGCCTGCCCTGGAAGGATTGGTAGGCCAGCATCTTCGTGCAATAATTGATTATTCCCTGAATGATGCTCAGCTATATTACTGGAGATCCCTTGCAGGCAACGAGGTTGACTTTGTACTTTATGGAAGTAATGTTTTTTCTGCCATTGAGGTTAAGAGTGCTTCAACCTTAAATCCGGTGGATTATAACGGACTCAGGGCCTTCGGGGATGACTATCCTGAATCGAAGCTCATTCTTCTGTACAGGGGTTCGATACCCATGAAACATAATAATATTCTTGTACTTCCGGTTGAGATTTTTCTCCGTAACCCTGCCAAATACCTGCATAACTAAACCCTTCAAGACCCTCAGACCCTCAGACTCTCAGACCCTCAGACTCTCAGACCCTCAGACCTTCAGACCTCAGACCTCAGACCTATGTTCAGCATCGACACCACCCTCTTCGACTTCCTCGGCTACCGGATGAGCCTGCTTGAACTGCTTGCCGTTCTCACCGGGCTGGCAGCCGTCTGGTATGCAGCCAGGGCAAATATAATTACCTGGGTATTTGCACTCGTCAATGCCGTTCTCTTCTTCATGCTTTACTACCAGGTGAATCTCTATTCGGCTATGGTGCTGCAGGTATTTTTCTTCTGCAATGCCATCTACGGATGGTTCAACTGGAGGAGGCAGAGCAGCAACGGTGACGAGTCTGTGACGCTGTTAAGTCACAAGGGAAGAGTTTTCTGGGTTGCGGGAATCATTGCCATGGCTTTGGCCATGGGTACAGTCATGGGCAAAATCCATCTCTGGCTTCCTGACTTTTTCTCCGTAAGGGCCACTTTTGTCTATACCGATGCGATGATTGCGGTGATGAGCATTGCAGCATCACTGCTATGTGCGCGGCTGAAGCTCGAGAACTGGATACTGTGGATCCTTGTCAACATTATGAGCATTGCGATGTACGCAATGCGTGGCATCATGCTCGTTTCAGTTCAATACATCATCTTCCTCGCAATGGCGATATACGGATTCGTACAATGGGGAAGGAAAGTAAATATGAAATAAGCACCTGACTTATTGCCTTGAGATCATCTTTATCTTGATAAAAATGCAGTAATTATCATTATTATCATGATAAAAGTGTAATTTTACATCAAATTATACGTCTTGACATTTATGTACAGGGAATCCATTGCATATCTGAAAAGCTGGAAGGAGAGCAAGTTTCGTAAGCCGCTTATCCTGAAGGGTGCACGTCAGGTCGGAAAGACATGGCTTTTGAAGGAATTTGGACGTACTTCGTATAAGAATCTTGTCTATGTGGATTTTGAGGAGACTCCTGCCCTGCGAGATATTTTTACTCTTGATTTTGATATAGATAGGATAAAAACAATACTTCAGATACACACCCAGACTACAATCACACCAGAAGACACCTTAATAGTCTTCGACGAAATACAATCTGCAAACCGTGGGATTACATCCCTGAAATATTTCTGTGATAATGCTCCTCAATATCATGTCATCGCTGCCGGTTCCCTGCTGGGATTAGGGCTCCATAATAATGTTTCATTTCCGGTAGGCAAGGTCGATTTTATGGACCTGCGGCCAGTTTCGTTCTCTGAATTTCTGATTTCCTTAAATGAGTCTGCACTGGTAGAGGCCATGAGAGCCAATGACTGGAAGGCGATTTCCATGTTTGATGATAAATTAAAAGAGTATCTGCGGTATTATCTTTATGTGGGAGGAATGCCTGAAGTAGTCGATGTATTCACCCGGACCCGTGATTGGCAATTAGTCCGCCGAATCCAAAACAGGATTTTGAACTCCTATGAAGCTGACTTTTCGAAACATGTCCCCAATGAATTAGTTCCCCGGATACGGATGGTATGGCAAAGCATCCCTTCGCAATTAGCGAAGGAGAATAAAAAATTCATTTATGGGATTCTGAGGGAAGGAGCGCGTGCCAAAGAGTATGAGTTGGCTGTTTATTGGCTTGTTGATAGCGGTTTGTTGCTGAGGAGCTGCAGGGTATCAAAACCCAGCATTCCACTTGCCGCATACCAGGAACTTTCAGTTTTTAAGTTGTTCCTGCACGATGTAGGTTTACTTGGGGCAATGGCCGGGCTTAACGTACAAACCATCATTGAAGGTGATGTGATTTTTACCGAGTTTAAAGGAGCTCTTACCGAACAGTACGTTATGCAGGAGTTACGTCTCGACAGTGAGCGTTACATCGGGTACTGGACAAATGAACGAAGTACATCTGAAGTCGATTTTATCATCCATGATCAAGGCCTGGTTATTCCCATCGAAGTAAAGGCAGGTGAGAATCTGAGATCGAAGAGTTTCAGGTTGTTCTGTGAAAAGTACAAACCAGCCAAGGCCATCCGGACATCTTTATCCAGGTACAAGGAGGAATCCTGGATGAAAAATATCCCGCTTTATGCTATCGGGATTAGCAACCTGTAAGGTGGGTAATCACTTCAATGCGCCAGGCAAGTGCCGGAGTGCCTGGCACTCCGGATTATCCTCAACAATATAAGTATTGAGATTTACATCATACGGGGTATCATTACATAAATCACAGGTTCTTGATTCAACCAGCTACGCGATATATACCTCTCTGAAGATTACTGATAATCCTGTTCTTGTGAAGTATAAACTGAAAGAAGAATAGGTCGGTGATGAAGAACATCCTGAGAGTCTCATTTTTATTTTTTTCGTACATTTAATGAGTCCTCTCAATAATCCGGGAGACACCTGATCTGATACTGTCATGATATTTTTAATTCCGGTTCCTGGGAGTATGCAATTGGATAAGCTGTCGCTATTCTATATGCATGTACGGAAATAACCATAACGAGATATGAGAATATTGTGCATTCTTATGGCCTTCGGCACATTTATGTTGCTGTCATGCAAAAACAAGGACTCTTCCTCATCTCAGGGAGATCCTGTAAGACTGATCAAACTTGATCTCTCCAAAGCCAGAAGCGATTCAATGAATCTGTCCGAAATCGCCACGAGAATTGAATATATACCCCTCGAAAGAACTGATCAGTCAATCCTCGGACATGTTTATGATTTTGAGATTGCAGATGACTGCATCTTTGTCGATTTTGAGAAAGATCTTTTCAGATATAGTAGCGACGGTAAATTCCTGAACAGGATATATACTAAGGGGCGTGGTCCGGCAGAGGTTCAGCCGGTCTGCTATGCAATAAGTAAAGAAGACAGCCTTGTTTATGTCTTCAGCTGGGACAGATCGTTAAAAGTATTCGACTTCAACGGGAATTATGTCACCTCGATCACAAGGCCAATAAATCCTGAAGAATCATTACCTCCATGGCGTATAGGAATTTTCAATAATACAATATTCGTTGCGGTTGCCCAAGAGCCCTGGGTTAAATACATTTACTCGTGTTATGATATGCAGAAAGACACGTTGCATGTTTTGTACAAGAATATCCGGGAATATAAGGATGATCAGAGTGAGAGGAATCCTGCAATTATTCCGCATGACTTTCATTATCAGATAAATGAAACCACCCTCCTTTTCAAGGAAAAATTCAGTGATACGATCTTTTCTGCAAGTCGGGAATTTGACGTCACTCCCAGGTATATTATTGATATCGCCAATGATAAACTGGCCTGGGAAGTGTGGCGAGATCACGCTATGTTTGATTTTTCAAATGGTCTTCCTTCCGGATATTGGGTTCAGTCTTTTTACGAAGCAAACCGATTTATGTTCCTGATGCTTATATCGCATAAGGGTCCGCAGGTCCTGGTTACCTATGACAGGAATACAGGTGCAACTGAAATGAATACTTTGAAGGAGTTCAAAAGAGCGTATACCAGGGTTTATTTGAAAAATGATATTGATAATCTAATACCATTTGCACCTGTAAATGGAAATGGATACTTTATCTCGTCCGGGAATTGCATGTACAGTATAATTGATGGAGATGAATTTTCAAGATACTACCGCAATGCCTCCGGGGAAACCAGGAATGCCACAAAATACCTTCGGCAAATGGCTCCAATATTAGATACAATAGATGAATTCAGCAACCCGGTCATAATGAAAGTGAGATTGAAATGAGGCTATTACGTTGTCGGACTAACCCAGGTGCCTGGGAATGCGGGCACATTTACTACCATGGCTGATAAATTAGAAATGATTGCCTATGAATAGAATTTTCTGGTTAATAATATCCTCACTATGTGTGTTATCCTGTAAGAATCAGGAGATGCCGGTCTCGTACCTCAGATCTGACATAAGAATTGACCGTTTAAGTGATTCGTCATACCTGTCAGATGTGAGATCAATGGCGTTTGATCAATACTTGTATGTTACAGATTATGAGCGAAATCAGATAATCAAACTTACTCCGGAAGGAGAATTGCTTGGGTATCTTGGGGCTA
>CAZVLJ010000053.1:0-19122 GCA_964627825.1 uncultured Rikenella sp.
ATGCAGGTGTGGAATGAATACTACCAGTCATTATCAACCGATAAGCAACTTTCAGCGGAAGTATCGGAGGATATGTCAAGAGTGTCGGAATCAGCCGACACTCGTCTTGCTCTTGACAGATCCGAAGATACGGCTAGCTTTGATTATCGGTTGATGAATGAAAACAACAATGAAAAAGTACTATCTTCATTTGATAAATCTGTCCAACTTATAGGGGGTTAAGACATAACTGAATAGAGAAAATATTGTAAGTCAGGAAAGCAGCATTTTGGCTTTTATTTGCTCAGGTAACCTCAGGATAAAGGGTCCGGCCGAAGCGCCGTAAGGCGATGAGGCCAATCCCTCCCGCAACCCTTATTAATCAGTAACCCTAAATTTTCTGTCTTCAATGCACTCGCATCCTTGATCTGATCAATAACCTGAATAGTCTCCTCCAACTAAAATACGGTTCATTGAACCCTTTTTAACAGATATATGTAAAACGTTATTATTATGATCTTTACATTCTTTTAGAAAAAAGAGTATTGGGATCATTTGGTATATAAAAATAGATTAACTAATTTTAACAGTTCGGACTACACTAAACGAACCGGGAAGAAGAAAGAGTTTTCTTTATTTATTAACTAAACAATACCAACTATGTCAGAAAGTATTTTTCAAGTTCTGAAAAACGCATTCACAGATAAGGCCATTGACATGATCAGCCAGAATCTGGGTGAAGATGCTTCAAAAACAAAATCAGGCCTGACGGCCATGATCCCAACCGTTTTGGGAGGGCTGCTGGGGAAAACTTCCGGGGCAACAACCGCTCCAACATGGTGGAACACCGTTGCAGATCTGTTTGATGGCGATGACGATGATGACCTGAAGCTTGGCCTGCTCGGTGACACAAAACTCGATGATGCCGGCAAGAGCCTTCTGGGAAGCCTTTTCGGAGGCAATCTTGATTCCATCCTCGGCTCTCTTGCCGGAGCCAGCGGACTGGCCAGGGACAAGAGCAGCAAACTGCTGACAACCGTGGCACCAATGGTTATCGGATTCCTGAGCCGCTGGGCAAAGAGAAAGGGCCTCTCATTCGCAGGCCTCATTGGCAACCTCATGAATGAAAAATCGGCTATCCTCGGTGCCCTTCCGTCAGGCATAGGCGGCGGCCTGCTCGGCTTCGCCGATAAGGCCAGGGATGCTGTTGATGACACCGCAAGAAAAGTGGCAGAGGTAAAAACCGGCAAGCCTAAGTTCAACTGGACATGGCTGCTTTTACTGCTCGCAGCCCTGATACTGCTGTGGCTGCTGTTCGGACGGGGATGCAACCGCACAAAGGAAAAGGTGGAAGATGCTGCCACTGAAATGGTCAATGATATCGATCAGGCAGCAGCTGATATCAAGGAATCCATTAAGGGAGCGCTTAATGATGCAGGCGACTGGGTATACGATCTGGGCGCCACTATTAAAAAGAAACTGGCTGACGGCACTGAATTCGAAGTAGGGGTAAATTCGGTTGAATACAAGCTTTTGGAATTTATTGAGGATATGAATCTGCCAATCGACAAAACCACCTGGTTCACCCTTGACCGCATCTATTTTGAGACCGGCAGCAGTAACCTCAAGGCTGAATCAAAAGACCAGCTTGACAGACTAGCCGCAATCATGAATGCCTATCCTTCTGTTAAACTCAAAATAGGAGGATATACTGACAATACCGGTTCTGATGTGGTCAATATGGCCCTTTCATCTGAGAGAGCAGAGGCTGCTAAAGCAGAGCTGATCAACAGAGGTGTTGCAGAAGAGCGCCTGGAGGCTGAAGGCTATGGCCCGCAGCATCCCGTATGCCCGGCTAATGACACCCCTGAATGCAGGGCTAAGAACAGAAGGGTTGATGTCAGGGTAACTGCCAAATAAACCTCACTTATATTCATTACAAAAAAGCCATGCAGAAACATGGCTTTTTTGTTTTAGGAAACCAGTAATCACAGGCAGAAAATTACTTTTTCAAGGCTGAGGCATACTCCGGAGAGAAATAACAAACCCATCTGTTGAAATTGAAACGCCGGCTGTTATAAACAGACGCTCCAGGTCAGGATTATATATCAACTGAGCCGTGACCGGCAAAGTAAAAGTATCACTGACACTTATCTCTCTGCCAACCTCCAGTCCGATGCTGCAGGCGGTGAACCTGCCATCCTCAGTGTGCCAACCGTTCCCGGCACCCATGATAACCGTGAAATAGTCAAATGAGAACCTGCTCTCAAAGTATAAGTCGCCACCGTTTGACCCCATACCTCCCGCTTCATTGAAGATATAACTCGCCATCAGGCTGACATTCTCCGACTCATAGCCGAAGCCCGCTTCCAGTACATGGCTGCCGGTCTCTGATGAGAAATCAGCCCATGGCAAGTCAGCCAGGTAGTAATCCTGGAGGCTGACATTGAATCCGCCAGGCAGGTCCATGACAGCATACATATCCACTTCTTTGTATCCATGGAGGTCAAAGGTCCCCCATATGCCTGCTGCGAATGATCCTGCAGAATATTCAACCGAAGGTTGTATATGTGGGCCTCTGCCTTGCCTGGAGCCGCGCCAGATGTAACTGCTGACAATATCAGCGCCTGCTGTCCACGCCGAACCCTCGCTCTCCTGCGCACAGAGAGGCTGCGAGGGTAAAGCAATTGCACATGCAAAAAAAAGGTATAGCAACCTGAGTTGTAACATAAGGTAAAAATAACGAAAGAGTCAGAACTTCCCGCTGAGCCGCAGGCTCAAATTGCGATGGGGCTGAATATCGCCGGGGCGTCCCATGTACTCTGTATTGGTAATATTCTTAACTGCCAGTGACAGCTTCAGGGCACGGCTCAGGTTATATCCCATAGAACCATCCATCAGGAAATAACCTCTGTTGTGGTCCTGCCAGTAGTCGAAGAAACCGGGAAGTATAGACTCTCTTGTCAGGGGATTAAGAAAGACATCATCAATGTTAAGTGTCTTTGACCTTGCGTACATCTCCACCCCGGCTTCAAAGCGGTCAGTCATAGCCAGGAGTCCGATTTTGGCTGTATGCTTTCTCCGGTATTTGAGAAAAACTCCTGTGCTCCTTCCTGTGAAGGCATTGATTTCTGCCGGATGAATGTATGTATAGCCTCCTGTGAGGGTTGCATTTACCTTTCCCACGGTCCGGCTCAGCGACAGTTCCATCTCGGCACCATATATTCTTGATTGTTCGACGTTTGTTGCTTTGAAGCCAAGGCCGGAGATTCCGCTTTGCAGGTCAGTATAAAGCCCGAAGATGTACTCTATCATGTCACTGTTCTGTGATAAGAAAACTGACAGGTCGCCTTCGCCTCTGAAAAGGCCGGCAATGAACCCCTGCATCACTCCTGCTTCGGCATTCCAGCCCGATTCAGGATTCACGAACGGACTGGGGAAAATCCTTACCGATCCGAGGGTTGTGGTTGCATGCCTCTCGGCGATGGAGGGATAACGGTAACCCTGGCCGAATGATGCCCTCAGGAAGGTATACTGTGAGGCCTGAAAATTCAAACCGGCACGGAAGACAGGCACCAGTCTGTCTGGCTCCTTATCCAGGTAATTCTGTTCAATACGCACTCCACCGGTTACCTTCAGCCGGTTTAAAGGCTTTACCTCTGCCTGTGCAAAGACTGCCAGATTAAGCCCGCGGTGATCACCATAGAAGTTTGAACTGATTACACTCCATGTTTCCGACAATCCCGCTGTAAGACTGATATGGTCAGAAAAGCTGTACCAGAACTGGTACTCCCCGTAGAGGGAAACAGATCCGGCATTGTTTGCGGTTCTGACGGGAAACCTGTTTTCAGAGGATTGTATCCTCATCCTTATATCATGCCTGATCCGGCCACTTTTGCTCAGGGTGATAAAAGGATCAGCGGCAAAATAGTAGCCGTGCAACCTTGATACTGTTGATGTATCCTGTTTGAGACCGCCCGTCAGGGCATCCTCCCACAGCACGAAATCGGTCTTATAACTTTTCCCCCCGCTCAGGTTCACACCATATCTCAATCCATCAACCCTCGTACTGTGATGTTTCAGTCTTAGGCTTACCCTTCCCAGAGTCTCATCATTATACTTCCTGTAACCCCTGTCAGACGAAAGGTTCACTCCCAGACCCAGGTCTGTCTGACCAACCTTTTGCAGGTGGGAGAAGGAGGCACTGCCAAAGATCCGGGGCGTATCCCACCATTTCCAGTTGCTGTTCGCAGGAGAACCATATATCCCGGCTTCAGTAAAGAAACGGGTGACGGGAATGTTGGAAGCATCTGCAGTCCTGAAGTTTATCACACCATTGAGAGCTGAAGAGCCGTACAACACTGAAGAGGCTCCTTTGATAATCTCTATCTGCGAGAGGTTCTCCAGGGGCAGGAAGTGCCATTTGATATTTCCCGCATCGGCTGACATCATGGGAAGGCCATCAATGAGCGCCAGCACACGGCTGCCTGCACCATAGCTGAACCCGCTGCCTCCCCTGATGGAGGCCTGTCCGTCAAGAACCTCTATGCCCGGGGTCCTGGTTATCAGTTCCTGCGCATCGGTGATGTGAGCCCTGTAGAGGTAATCCTGCTTTATGACCTCCATAGAAACCGTAAGATCTGACCTCTTCTGCTCCATCCTGTCAGCGCTGACAACCACCTGGTCAAGCGACTGTGCTTCTGAATCCATCTCCATCATCAGCTCCAAGGCCTTATCAGCTGTAACTATGATAGTTACTCGTGCCGATCTGTAGCCGACATACCTGAAATCAATGGTCAGAGGGCCAGGTGAAGCTGCAAATGAGAAGAATCCGGTGGCGTCAGTGCTTGTGCCGGAGCTCTTTCCCCAGATCACATACACCCCCGTCAGGGGCTCACCGCTCAGCCTGTCGGTCACCCTCCCACTGACCACCGTCTGCGCATGCAAACCTGCAGCAATAAGCAGGTAAAGGCAAGCAACCAGTGAAGTGCGAACAAAGATCATTTAGGCTTGAATGTCATCCTGACATTTATGATCGTTTCCGCTGGAAAGGGAAATGTCACTTTTAGTGAGTTTTCAGTCAACTCAACTATGTGTGCCGGCACGGTAATAAGCAGGTCAGGGGAATCGATCGCCAGAGTGGTCTCATTGTCGGTGAATACCCACGTACCTGAATATTGCCCGAAGTTCCCCGTGCCATCCTCCCTGAAGATCACATCTCCCTTGAATTTTTCCAGAATCTGGCCCGGTCCCCCGGCTTCAACTCCATCAGCCAGCAGGCTGTCACTGGTCCATTCGTGGGCTGTCAGGAGCCGAAACCGTTCTGAAGTTTTTTCTTTACCACAGGAGGCTGCCAGCATCAGAGTGACGGGCAACAGCAGCAACAGGATCTTTTTCATAGGACATTTCTTTTGCGTTCTTCTCCTTTACAACAACCATTCAGCATGTCAGTTCATGCGCGGATGTCATAAACAAAGGTATGAAAGTCCTGTGGAAAATCTACAAGAGCATCACCGGCCCATTTACTTCAGACCGGAATCCCTCCTGTACAAGACCGCATTTACACCCCATTCCGTTGCCATCATGACGCCATTATGATCTATGAAGAGATTGTCAATCTGCCGGTTATACCAGAAATCCTCATATTGCCTCAAATCTTTGCTCTGCATTATTCCATACCCCGGAATGGTGACATAATAATCATCCTTCCATTTGAGGAATGTGTTCAGCATGGAGGTCCGGAATGCAGGAGTCACATCTTCAACCATTTCGAAGGTAGCGCCCAGGTCTGTTGACAGGTATATTACCACAGCCAAACCCTGATCACAACAAATATAGATCTCATCATCTTCCGTCACATAAAGCTTCTGTGAATAGCCGGGAGTGGAGATCGGTGTCCATGTCTGACCGTCATCTTCTGATCTGGCCAGGCTGCAGCAGTCGAGACCATGCATTACCAGGCTTCCGTCCTTAAGCCTGAAGATATCTCCCACACGGTGTTGTGACATTCCTACGCCTGCATCATGCCAGCTGGCACCCATGTCATCCGAGTACCTGACCGGCACCCCCTCTGTACAGACCCATAACCTGTTATCATTGGAGACATAGATCTGAAGATATTGAGACCGTTCCGGCCACGGTTTGGCGCATAGCTGCCAAGAAATGCCATGATCAGTGGTGCGCACGATATTGCCGCCATTTGTACTGACATATAATACTCCGTTACTGTCTGACTTAACCGAACGCGGTGTATCCGGGTTGTTGAAGAGGGGATCTGTCACCTCCTCCCAGATGTAGTACCTTATGCCCTGCCTGTATAGTCTATTTAAAGTGGAAATGAAGGTTAAACCATTGACTGTGTCCGTTGCCATATCAGTTATCATCACCTCAGCCGATCCGGCAACCTGGTTCCACACGTCATCCCTGAATACATAAGTTAACAGGTCAGAAGAAGCTATCTCTTTATCAGACTGGTCATGAACCACCGCCCGCAGAACCTGGCCGTACGTCTCATCTCCCACGGTCCAGGTTGTTGCGGCCGGCTCGCCCGGTCTGATATAAACATCATCAATCGTCAGGGCACCTCCCCCGGTCACCTCGAAATGTATTCTTACCCTGTCCAGCAGCAACTCTTCATCCTGCAACACTTCAAACCAGAAGAGCACATCAACGTTCTCCCCCGGGATCAGTTTCTGGCCCTGAGTATTAGAAAACCAAAACCTATAATGAACTGTGGTCCTGATTTCAGGGTCTTTGCTGCATCCGGCAATTGCGAGCAACAAAAACATCGGCAGAATAATTCTGATCTGTATTATCCTCTTCATCTCAGCTTTTTTTTTGAGTTGCTGACAAGGTTCATTTTACCGTCCTGTTCTGTAAACCGGAACAGTTACACCCGCCCTGAGAGTCAGAACACTGCTCCGTACATATACATCCTTTTCACTCTCGTCAATGCCGGCATTGTCAAGGTTCAGTATCTCTGGTATCCCCTGTCTGAACTGTACCCCTAAATTAATCCTGGTCATTCCCCTCACTGGCAGTGACACTTCTGCTCCGGTCATCCAGCCAAAGTCATTTCTCCTTGTCAGTTCTGTGATATCATCATTGACAGTCACCTCCCGTAGCTGGTATGCTGTTGATCCTGAGACCGTAATAAAAGCAGCCCCCCTGCACTGTGAGTTAAGTCTTGCTGCAAACCATGGTCCGGTACTTATGCTCAGGAATTCATCACGGCCGAAATGAAAGTCAAGCAAAGCCGGAATCACTACATAATCAGAGCTGATCCGGGTATCAACCTTAACGTTGGGTTCACCATACAGGTAATAAATGTTACTGGAATCGCGCAGCGAATAGCCGCCTCTTTCCATGATCAGTCCGGTACTGAACCGGGTCCGGGATTCTCCCAGCCTGAAATCAGCCAGAAAACCTGCTGATGGCCCCGAAAATGCAGAATATCTATCTCTGTCCACGTTACCCGAGTTCCATGAGAGGTTTGCTCCTGCAAACCATGTGAGGCTGATATTTTCATTTACCGGTTTTTTTTCCTTGCCTTCCTCAGTGACACCTGCACCATCTCCTCCCAATCCGAATGACAGCCCTGCTATAAGATCGGAATACCCATGTTTGTAATCTTCTTCTTCAGATAAAAGACGCCGGCCTGTAATATATTTTACTCCGGCAAACAGACTAAGGCGTTCAGTAACAGGATAATCAAGCGACAGCGAAAACAAATAACCGTGGTCATCATCTGACAGGTCATCACTGTAATAACTGTCGCCCCTATCCTGATCCACTATTACCGAGTAAAACATGCCTGCCCCCAGGGTGAGTGAAGGCCTGGACGGCAATGTTACAGTCAGCTGCAGGGGCATTGTCAGGAAACTGTGGTTCATATTTTGACTCTGCTGCCACATGATGTAGTCAGGATATGGCAACATCCAGGGCTCATACAGCGGGTATGGCGCCGGGTACTGATTTTGTTTATAAGGATGGTACTCATAATAGACCGTTGAGTAATCAAGTCCTGTCTGCAGGCCCAGGAGGGGTGTCATGTTCCACCGTACAAACAGACCGGCTGAAGGTCCCGGCTTTGGCTTCCAGTACCCGGTTGTGCCAACCCGGTGAATGTCCGAGAAGTTTATGCCGGAGCCTGCACCTATTCTTAAATTCTGAGCTTTCAGGTCAAGGAAAATGGCAGCAATGACCATCACAGTGCAAAGGAGAGCAATGCGTTTCATGGTTACTGGTTAGGGTTTTACAGCTAGAATGTCCTCAAAAATCAAGCCAGTGTATAATAAAAGGAATACTGTTTTACGTTTCATATACCAGATCCCGGATTATATCCGGCAAAATTCTTTTTACTATTTTTATTCATTCGTTTAATTAATTATTATTTCATTGGTCGAATGGAACTTGCATGGAAAAAAACAATCGTATTTATTTGTGAGTTTCTGCCCCTGCAAGTTTCATCTGATTTAAACATTCAAAAAAAATATATATGAGCGAAAAGTACTCTGTCAGCCCTAACGGCGAAAAGTTCCCCCTTCCGAAACCGGAAGATTATAAATCCGAGTTTGAAACCATCAGCAAGAGGGTCAGCCAGGAACGCGCCAAAGGCCGCGAGATTGTTGTGGTCATGGGCGTTGGCTTCGTGGGAGCCGTTATGGCAGCCATAGTTGCCGACACTGTAGACAGGAAAGGCAAACCCTCCAAGTTTGTCATAGGCATGCAGCGCCCGAGCGTGCGAAGCTTCTGGAAAATACCCATGCTCAACCGCGGCGTCTCACCCGTGAAGGCTGAAGATCCCGAGGTTGATCCGATGATTGCCCGATGTGTAAAGGAAAAGAAAACGCTCATGGCCACATACACCTATGATGTGCTCAAGCTGGCCGACGTGGTGGTTGTAGATGTTCAGTGCGATTATATCAAGGAGGAACTCGGCAACGTGCGTGCCGGACAGACCGATATGGCAGCCCTCGAAGCCTCGCTGGCGGTCATAGCGGAACACATCCCTGCTGAAGCACTCGTGCTGATAGAGACCACCGTGGCTCCCGGCACCACCGAACAGGTGGCATACCCCATCATGAAGAAGGCATTCACCAAAAGGGGCATAAAGAGTGACCCCCTTCTTGCCCACAGCTATGAGAGAGTTATGCCCGGCCGCAATTATGTTGCAAGCATACGCGATTTCTGGAGGGTCTGCAGTGGCATCAACGAAGAAGCCAAAAAGCGCGTGGTCAAATTCCTGACTGAGGTGCTGAACACCGAAAAGTACCCGCTGACAGTCATGGACAGGCCCATCGAATCAGAGACGGCCAAGATAGTTGAGAACAGCTACCGAGCCACAATACTGGCCTTCCTTGATGAATGGAGCCTCTTCGCAGAGCGAAACGGGGTTGATCTGCTGAAGGTGATCAAGGCAATAAAGATGAGACCCACACACAGCAATATGATCTTCCCGGGACCGGGGATAGGCGGATACTGCCTGCCCAAGGACGGCGGGCTGGGCGTATGGGCATACAAGCATATCCTCGGCTTTGAGGATGACATCTTCAGGATCACCCCTATGGCTATCGATATCAATGACACCCGCGGACTGCATGTAGGACAGCTCACCCGTGACGCCCTGCGCAACATGGGTAAGCCCATTGCTGCTGCTGACATTCTCGTGCTTGGCGCTGCCTACCGCGAGGATGTGGGGGACACCCGCTACAGCGGCTCGGAGATAGTGATCCGTAAGCTAGCCGAGATGGGTGCTGAGATACGGGTGCATGACCCCTACGTGGAACACTGGTGGGAGTTCGAACAGCAGGATTCCTACCCGGCTGCCGGCCAGAGCAAGGCACAGTTCTTCCGCAATCAGGAGAAGCTTAAGGAGATTAAGATAGAACAGAACCTGAATAAAGCTCTTAAAGGCGCAGAGGCAGTCATCCTCGCCGTCCCCCATTCAGCCTATCTTGACCTTGACCCGGACAAGGTGGTGAAGACCATCGGTCAGCCCGCAGCTATTATTGATTGCTTCGGGATACTCAGCGATGACAGGATCCGTCGCTATTTCCAGCTCGGCTGTGAGGTGAAAGGTCTGGGTCGCGGTCATATACAAAGGATCAAGGAGGAGACACGCAAGTCTTAACCTGGATATTTTTCTAACCCTGTATAAACCAACAGAACGATGAAGAGGAAAGTAGATGAATTGTATGAAGAGTACCGCACCGGCAGTGTAAGCCGACGCGTGTTCATGAAGAGACTGGCTCTTGTCACCGGGGGGACTGCTGCCGCGGTGGTCATCCTTCCGGGATGTAACGGAGCATCTGCCAGGGCAAAAGGATCAGATGCCCTGAAGCTGATCAATGAGTTTATCACATATCCCGGCGCTTCCGGGGATATCCGCGCCTATCTCTCCATGCCCGAAGGCAAAGAGAAACTGCCCGGGGTGATTGTCATTCATGAGAACAGGGGACTGGTGCCTCATATCCAGGATGTCAACAGGCGAATGGCTATGGAAGGTTTTATTTCTCTTGCCCCTGACGCTCTCTCACCGTTGGGAGGAACGCCTGAAGACCAGGACAAGGGGCGCGAACTGATCGGACAGCTTGACCGCGAAGAGACAATACGGAACTTCGTGGCAGCAGTGAAGTACCTTGAAACCCATCCCCGGTCAACCGGAAAAGTTGGCTGCACAGGCTTCTGCTGGGGAGGCGCAATGACCAACCAGGTGGCTGTCAACTCACCTGGCCTCGATGCAGCTGTGCCTTACTACGGATCAACACCTGCGTCTGAAGACGTACCAAAAATCAATGCGAAGGTGATGGCTCACTATGCCGGCGACGATGAACGTATCAACGCGGGAATACCCGCTTTCGAGGAGGCTCTTAAACAGGCAGACATAGAATACGAAATATTCATCTATGAGGGTACCCGGCACGCCTTCAATAATGATACAGGCCCGAGGTACAATAAAGAAGCTGCTGACCTGGCGTGGAAAAGGACAACTGATTTCTTCAGGGAAACACTGGGTAGCTAAACCTCTCCCTTCCACAGGCGGGCAACCTCATTGATGAACGGCCGACAGTGGTTGAAGAAATGCCTGTACCCCTCGCAGAGGTAGTTCAGCCCGGGCTCACCATCCGGAGTAGTTATAAATCTGTTTTTGGGGCACTCTCCATTGCACATGTCAAGCACTTGACAGTCAAGGCAATATCTGGGTAGCATCGTCTTTTTGTCTTCGCCGAAGGCCAATTGCCGCGGATCATCAAGAAGACTTCCCAGTGACTGTTCCATTATACTGCCCAAACGGTGATCCTCATCAACAAAATGATCGCAGGAATAAAAGTCGCCATTCACCTCCACCACCGGCACCGCACCACACACCTTTTTGAAGATGCAAAGGGTGTGTTCCTGTCTGAAAGCAGTGCGCAGAGCCTCTTCAAAGATCTGGATCTTTATCTTCCCAATATCCTCTGTGACCCATTCGTCAAAGACAGCTGCGAGAAACATGCCGAAGTCCAAAGCACCAACACTTCTTTCAGTCACCCCGGATGTATCGCGGCTGACCCGCTCCACAAGAGGCAGAAAAGTTATATACTGTGCCCCGAGGTTCCTGAAACACCTGTATACATCAAGCGGAGCATGCACATTTTCGCTATTAACCACGCAGAGGATCTCATGTGGTACACCCTGTACTCTGAGTATCTCAAGTCCTCTCATCACTTCCGAAAATGTCCCGCTGCCGTCCGCCCTGTACCTGTTGCTGTCATGGAACCGCTCAGGACCATCCAGGCTGACACCAACATAAAAATCCTCCTCTTTCAGGAACCGGCCCCACCGCTCATCTATCAGGGTTGCATTGGTCTGCATGCCGTTGACTATCCTGCAGCCCGCAGGGGCATACCTTTTTTCAAGCTCAACAGCACGCCTGTAGAAGTCAATTCCCGCAAGTGTCGGCTCACCACCGTGCCATGAAAAAAACACCTCAGGTTCTCCTGCAGCTTCAAGATGCTGCCGTATATATTCTTCCAGTACTTCATCACTCATCCTTTGCCCGCGCAATGCTCCTTCCGGCAGACTGTGACCGAGGTAGTAGCAGTAACTGCACCTGAGATTGCACCTGGAGCCAACAGGCTTCACGAAAACCTGGAACTCGCGGTTTTTATCAATCATGGCAGTTCTCCCCAATGATTGCGTTATCCGTTTCGATATCTGTCATCAAGGTACTCTTCCAGCTGTTGCGAACCGGGTTTCATAATCACTGATTGTTTCTCCCCATCCAGGAAGTGTCTGAGACTGTCAGGTATCTCCACGGTCTGCCCGATGAGTGGCTCCACGATATCCCTGAATTTGGCAGGATGGGCCGTAGCCACGAAGATGCCGGATGACCCGGGATGATGCTCCTGGTAAGCATCAAGGCCAAGGCTTGCCACTGCACCATGAGGATCAAGCAGGTAGCCTGTCCGGAGATACTCCTGACCAATATGTTCCCTGATCCTTTCATCATCATACCAGAAGCCTGACACTGAGCCGGAGATTGTTCCATAGTCGTCATCAAATACCCTCCTGAACCTGTCGAAATTGCCTGGATTGCCTACATCCATGGCATTGGCTATGGTGGCAATTGATACGGCCGGAGTATAAAGACCCGTCTCAAGATAATCAGGCACTACCCTGTTGATGTTGGTAGCAGCCACCAGGCGGGCTATGCCGAGACCAGACCGCCATGCCATGGCTGCTGCCGTTATGTTGCCGAAATTCCCGCTGGGGACGGACATCACCTTTCCATTACCTGAACGGCCTATGACATAATAGTAATAGAAGCTTTGCGGTATCAGCCGGGCTATATTGATAGAGTTAGCAGATGTGAGTTTCACTCTTTCCCGGATGGCAGAACCGGCAAGAGCACTCTTTACCATAGCCTGGCAATCATCAAAGGAGCCCTCCACCTCAATGGCAGTGATATTCCTGCCGAGAGTGGTCAGCTGGTTCTCCTGGAGACTGCTCACCTTGCCCGAGGGATATAGAATAATAACGTCCACCCCCTCCACACCAAGGAAGCTTGACGCTATCGCGCCCCCGGTGTCGCCTGAGGTAGCCACGAGCACCACTCTCCGTTTATCATCGCGTGAGGAGAAATACCTGAAGCAGCCGGCCATGAACCTGGCTCCGAAATCCTTGAAGGCAGCCGTAGGGCCATGAAACAGCTCCAGTGCCTGTTTTCGGTCATCCACCTGCCTGATGACAACCGGAAAGTTAAAAGCTTCGTCGCATATACACCGCATCACTTCCCGCGGTATATCATCTCCAGCATAAAGTGATCCTATCTCCATGCCTATTTCAGGCAGGGTCAAATGAGGCAACCGTTTGAAGAAACCATCATCCGGCCGGGGTATCCGGTCGGGCATGAACAGTCCCAGATCGGAAGAGATGCCCTTTTCAACCGCCTCTCTGAAGCCTGTGATTACCCGAGGATCTTTGAGATTGTAATACTTCATTCTATTCAGGCATTATCTTCTGGCAGATATGTGCTCCCTGACCACTTACCGGTGACAGGTAGGCATCGAATGCAATGCCAAGGGACCTCATGGTCTCAGACATCTCCTCAAGCACCCCTGCTGCGGACTTCCTGCCGTGGCAGAGTGCAAAGACTGAAGGTCCGGATCCGGATATTCCTGCTCCCAACGCCCCGTGATTCAACGCAGCTGCCTTCAGTTCATTGAAACCGCTTATCAATGAAGAACGCCTGGGCTCGGCCACATAATCAACAAGAGAACGCCCAATGAGCTCATAATCTTCCCTGTAGAGTCCGGCAACCAGTCCTGCCAGGTTACCCCACTGCCTTACTGCGGTAGTAAGGGGTATCTCTCTGTCAAGCAATCGTCTTGCCACTGAAGTATTTATCTCACTCTCCGGGTGAACAACCACACAGAACAGCTCCGGAGGAACATGGAGCTCAACTACATCCGGTGGCTCATAGCTTCGTACAAGGGTAATGCCACCAAAGAGTGCCGGCGCCACATTGTCGGCATGAGCTGAACCTGAGGCAAGCCTCTCCCCCTCCATGGCCAGCACAACCTGTTCCACCGGGCTAAAAACATTGCCCAGCAGGCGATTGGCGGCGAAGGCGGCAGCTGCGGCACTGGCACCGCTTGATCCTATGCCGCTGCCGGGCCTGATACCCTTCTCAATCCTGACCCTGAAACCGTTCCGGCTGCCGGCCCTGTCCAGGGCAGCCCTGAGCACAGCACCCACAACATTTTTATCCGGATCCTGACTGAGCCCGGCACAGCCCTTTATCCCGGTAATCTCAATGCCAGACTTCTCAGTCAGCTCAAGCTCCAGGATATCAAATGGTTCATTCAGTGCAAGCCCGATGACATCAAACCCGCAATTGAGGTTTGATATAGTTGCCGGCGCCTTGACCCTGATATTCTTTTCCATGATGCTAATTATTGACAACTGAAAGTATATCTGCAAATATACCCGCTGCAGTAACATCTGCACCAGCACCTGCGCCTTTTATTATAAGCGGCTGGTCAGAATACCTCTCTGAATATACTGACACAATGTTGTCATTCCCCTCCACGCAATAAAAGGGATGCTCTGCACTGACCCTTACAGGCCTGACAGAAGCCCTACCTGACTCATAACCCGCAATGATCCTTATCTTCTCATTGCGGTAAGAGAGATCAGCCCTCTGCCGTTCGAAAAAATCATCAAAATCCCTCATTTGTGAAGGGAAAGCCGCACTATCATATCTCTCCGGAACAGGTCCCGGAAGATAATCTTCAAATGCTACATCAGAGGCCTCCAGCGGGAAGCCGGACTCACGTACCAGGATCAGCAGCTTCCTTGCTATATCTACTCCCCTGAGATCTGTCAGGGGGTCAGGCTCTGTGTACCCGTTTTCCAGGGCCAGCAGAACCGCTTCACTGAATCTCATTCCGTTGGAGTAGCTGTTGAAGATGTAGTTAAGACTGCCTGAGAGTACAGCATCAATCCTCAGGATCTTGTCTCCTGTCTTTACCATGTTTTGAATGGTGTGAATGACAGGAAGCCCGGCCCCGACATTGCTCCCGAACCTGAACTGAACCCTCTTCCTTACCGCCGTTCGTTTAAGCCGGCTGTAGTTCTCAAATGATGAGGAGGCAGCCAGCTTGTTCGAGGTAACTATTGAGATGCTCTTCTCAAGAATTCTTTCATAGAGGAGGCTCACATCGCTGCTTGAGGTGTTGTCAATAAAAATAGTATTTGGCAGATTGAGTAAAAACATCTGACCGATAAAGCCCTCAAGATTACTCTTCTGGTCACTGGCCATCATCAGCGACTTCCAGTCGGGACCAGTAATCCCCTCCTTTCTTATTATCATCCTCCTGGTATTTGCCAGCCCAGTTATCCTGAATTCGGTCTGATACTCCCCGGCAAACCAGGCGGAGCGATCCATCACCTGTCCTACCAGGGCAGAACCAACGTTTCCTGTCCCGACCAGGAAGATGTTGATCACCTTTTTTGCTGAGCGGAAGAACTCCTGGTGAATGGCATTGACAGCCTTGGGGGCATCTTTTTCCTTAACCACCACAGAGACGTTCAGTTCCGAAGAGCCCTGCGCTATGGCATGAATATTAATACCGTTCCTGCCCAGTGCTGCAAAGGCCTGACCACTTATACCTACCGAGTGTTTCATTCCCTCTCCTATCATTGCAACTATAGCAAAACCGTCCTCACGGAGGGCAGGCTTCACCCTGCCTGTTTCAATCTCTGATTCAAATCCTGCATTGATGGCGTCACATGCTCTCTCCCCGTCAATCTGATCAACAGCAATGCAGATTGACTGTTCCGAAGAAGCCTGGGTGATGAGAATCACGTTTATGTTGTTTTGTGCCAGGGCGGTAAAAAGCCTCGCCGCAATACCCACCACTCCTGCCATGCCACTGCCTGCCAGCGAGACAAGGCATACAGAGCCAACCGAGGTGACAGCCTTGAGTGCACTGCCATTGGGTGATGTTACAGATGTAATAAGTGTACCCCTCTCTTCAGGCGTAAAGGTATTTCTGATTGAGACCGGGATCTCTCTTTTCATCACCGGTTCAATTGAGGGAGGATAAATGACCCTGGCACCAAAATGACTTATCTCCAGCGCCTCGGCATAAGTCAACCCGGCAATGGGACAGGCATCCGGAGCAATTGTCGGGTTTGCTGTGTAGATGCCGCTGACATCAGTCCATATCTCAAGCAATTCAGCCCCCACAGCAGCGGCTATAATAGCTGCGGTATGATCTGATCCCCCCCTCCCAAGGGTGGAAGGATAGCCGTTTACGGAGGTGGATATGAATCCTGAAGTGATCACAATTTTATGGTTTAGCGGCAGCTTTTCTCTTATGGCTTCCTCACTCACCTCATAGTCTACCCGCTCTGACCCGTTGAAAGGCCTGGTAAAAATCATCTCCCTGGCATCAACCCGCGCCACATCAGCCCCGCACTCCCGCAGGGCCGGCTCTATCAGGTCAATGGACATCATCTCTCCAAAACCTAAAACCAGGTTGGTTGATCTGCCTGTAGCCTCACCCAGGCTGAAGATACCCTCAAGTATCTCGTCAAGGCGGGAGATGTGACCGGTAATCTTACGGGCAAAGTCGTCATATTGCTCCTTGTCAAGCAGCTCTGTGGCTACGGCCAGGTGACGCTTCTCAATTTCCTCAATAACAGAATGGAATTCACTGTTCCTCTCTGATGCAAGAAGAAGAGCCCTTGTCAACCTGTCAGTTATGCCTGCCAGGGCTGAAAAAACAGCCGTAACCTGACCCTCCTGGCTCTGCAATATCCCGGCCACAGTGCGAATGGCTCCGACACTGCCAACAGAGGTGCCTCCAAATTTCAAAACTTTCATAGAAGAATAAAGATTAAATGATACAAGAGGATTATTCTCTCCGGCTCAGCCGGATTTGCGGACGCAGTCCGCCAGGGGATCATATGAATATACCTACTCCCTTGCCGGGAGTGGTCATGGTGGTTGATGTGACAACGCACATTGCACCCTGCATACTGCCAGGTGCAAAGTATGTGTTTCTGACTCTTATGGATGGATTATCAACCAATATGCAAGAATTAAAGGTCCAAAGATATAAATTATTTACCAATATCCCTGATTTGTCAATTTTTTATTACTCCCCTAATCTGCCGCCTGTGACACTGCAACCTTAATACCGCCCCCGCCAATATCATCAGCCACCGTGAAGTAATTCATTGGTTCTGACGGAACACTCAGTTTCAGCACAATTATACTATTTTTGATGCTTATGTGGGGAGGCATCAAGAAACATATCACTCTAAAGGCCATTGTGTTCCTGCTTCTGTCAGTGGAGCTGACAGGACAGGTATTGACAGACAGCAATCTGCCCATCGCGATAATCAACACTGACGGTAGCCTTGCCATCCCTGATGAACCCAAGATCAGGGCAACAATGAAGATCATTGACCGGGGGCCGGGGCAACGCAACTACGTCTCAGACCAAAATAATCCGCTCTATCTCAACTACAACGGAAGAATAGGTATCGAACTGAGAGGCTCCTCCTCACAGGAATCGCCCAAGAAAAATTATGGCTTCACCACCCGAATGGCTGATGATGTAACCAACAACAACGTCAGCCTGCTGGGGATGCCTGAGGAGAATGACTGGATCCTGGGAGGAATGGTATTTGACACTGCCTTCATTCGTGATTACTTCTGCCACAACCTGTACCGTCAGTTGGGAAACTACGGCTCCCGCGCAGCATATTGCGAGGTGATTGTAAACAACGTTTACATGGGTCTTTACATACTCCAGGAGAAACTGAAGGCTGATGATAACAGGATAGATGTCATTAAGATAGGGAAGAATGACAACAGCTTCCCTTCGCTTACCGGCGGGTATATATCAAAGGCAGACAAGAGGACAGGAGGTGATCCGCTTGCCTGGAGGATGTATTCATTTCAGAATTCAGAGGTTGAATATATCCATGAACTGCCCAAGCCTGAGGATGCCACCTCACAGCAGACTGTCTATATAAGTGGAGAATTCTTCAGGCTCGAATCTACTGCCCATAATAATGATGTCTCAGTGGTGAATGGCTACCCTGCCCTGATAGATATACCCTCTTTCATCGACTTTATGATTGTCAATGAATTTGCCTCCAATCCTGATGCTTACCAGTACAGTACGTTCTTTCACAAGGACCGTAACGGGAAACTGCGTGCAGGACCGGTATGGGACCTCGATCTCTCCTTTGGCAATGACCTCTTCCAGTGGGGTATGGACAGAAGCAAGACTTACCTGTGGTATTTTGAGGACTACTATTACAACAACGGCTCCCGCTTCTGGCGAGACCTGTTCCATAACAGCACCTTCAAATGCTATCTCTCAAGAAGATGGAATGAGTTGCTCCAGCCAGGCATGCCCCTGAACAAAACAGTGCGGGAGGCTTTTCTTGATGAGACAGTGGCCCTCATCTCGGAAGCGGTGGCACGTGATTGTCAGCGGTGGAACAAGAGAGCATGGCAGATGGAAAGGATTGCAGCCATCAAAACATTCATGGAGACCCGGGAAGAATGGATTACAACGCATATCGGAAGCTACAGCGCCTGCAGCGACGTAGCCGTTCCTCAACTGACAATCACAAAGATAATGTATAACCCTCAGACCTCCACCCAGTTCCCTGACGGCGATGACCTGGAATTCATTGAGATACGCAACACCGGAATCACAACGGTCAACCTCAGCGGGGTATACTTCATGGGAACGGGACTGGTCTACCAGTTCCCTGCCAATGCAACCCTTGGCCCGGGATTATGTGTAATCATAGCCTCCAACGCTACAGTTTTCCAGTCCAGGCACGGTTTCTCACCCTTCGGGCAGTTCACCCGGCACCTCTCCAACAGCAGCGAGAAAATCATGCTGGCAGATGCATTCGGCAACCTGATCGACATTGTGGAATATTCTGACAGGAGCCCGTGGCCCGATGCTGATGGCAACGGCACATATCTGCGCCTCAAAGACCCTGCTCTTGACAACAGTGTCGCCGAGAACTGGGAAGCTTCGTCTGATGTGATCACCACCATGGAAGAACTCAGCCCGGACCCTGAAATAAAGCTTTATCCAAATCCTGTTCATGAGATGC
>CAZVLJ010000054.1:0-18775 GCA_964627825.1 uncultured Rikenella sp.
CCCCACCGGCAGGGTAAAAGGTGAAGTAGAGTGCAAAAATTCGGAGGTTTCCGGACTGATTGAAGGCAAGATTACCGTAACGCAGCTCCTTAACCTGAAAGCCTCATCAAAGATTAACGGAACAATTGTAACAAACAAGCTCTCCATTGAACCGGGAGCAATATTCACAGGCAACTGTGCCATGAATGAGGGAGAGACCGGTGGAACAACAGCAATCAGAGGAAAAGAAGAAGGAAAATAAGGGCTCAGACGGCCTGGAGGCCTACTCAAGGTACAGCACCATCGCCATCCAGATGGTGGTCATAATCGTTATCACATCACTCGGAGGAGTCAAACTTGACACCTGGGCAGACACTAAACCGGTGTTCACAGTCATTCTCTCTCTGCTGGGAGTGGCAGCTGCCATGTGGCTGGTGATCAAGGAGGCCATCAGAAACAAATGAGATGTTCCACCCCAGGGCAATACGTTACTATTTCAGACTCCTGCTACTCACCTTATGCCTGATAGTAGCCGCTATAATCCCCGGCAAGGCAGATCCATCACTTTATAATACATCTTCAGCTGTCCTGTTGATAGCCGGATTCGCCCTTGTGGCCTTCATTTCGCTTTTAATTTTTTTTAACGGTTTCTTTTCCGGAGGAGAGAAAAGTGTTTTTATGACACTAATCGCACTGGGAGTGAAGATGCTGCTCTCTTTCCTGCTCGCGTTGCTTTTCTTCCTGGTTCTCAAAAATGACGCAACCGGTTCATTAATATTGTTTTTTGTCATATATTTGGCCATCACTGTTTATGTAATTCTTACATTCACAAGTGTCCTGAAGAAAAAGTCAGATTAAAGAAATTTAGCTTGAAAAACAGGTATTTATATCCTCTGATACTGATATTGGCTTTGCTGGCGGGAACCTCCCCGGCCCGCTCTGCCGTTGCCGCTGAGGAGGAGGGGAAATCACACGGGACAGAGGAGGAGTTTGATGCTTCTTCTTTCATTATGGAGCATGTGGCTGACTCTCATGAGTGGCACATTCTGACGAAGAAGGATGGCACTCATGTTGCCGTCTATCTGCCTGTAATCATTTATGACAGGGAGTCGGGTTTGCATTTTTTCTCATCCCGCAGGCTTGCTCACGGGCAGAGTTATAAAGGATTTGCAATTGCCCATGAAGGCAGGTATGCCGGAAAGATAGTTAGGGTTGACGGGCATGGTCATCATGACGGTTCCAAACCTCCGCTTGATTTTTCCATTACCAAGGCCATCTTCGGGATGATTGTGGCTGCATTGATCATGTTCTGGCTCATTCTGGCCCTGGCAAGATCATACAAAAAGACCGGCATCAGCGCCCCCAGGGGCATCCAGGGAGTGCTTGAGCCTGTAATCCTTTTTATCAGGGATGATGTTGCCATTCCCAATATAGGGGAAAACAAGTATTCGAGATTTATGCCCTACCTGCTTACTGTTTTCTTCTTCATTCTGATAAACAATCTGCTGGGGCTCATTCCAATTTTTCCCTTTGGCGCCAATGTGACGGGTAATGTCAACGTGACCTTTGTGCTGGCGCTCTTCACTTTTCTGATAACACAGTTCAGCGCCAACAAATCACACTGGAGGCATGTTTTTGCTGCTCCCGGGGTGCCTTTCTGGCTGCTGCCCATAATGATACCAATTGAGATCATAGGACTCTTCTCAAAGCCTTTTGCCCTCATGATCCGTCTCTTTGCGAATATCACGGCCGGCCACATCATCGTGCTGAGCCTGGTGACGCTGATATTCATATTCAAGTCAGTTGCCGTTGCGCCGGTCTCCATCTTCTTTGTGCTCTTTATGGATTGCATAGAGTTGCTGGTGGCTTTCCTGCAGGCATATGTCTTTACCCTGCTGTCAGCCCTTTTCATCGGGATGGCTGTAGCCGAACCGGAACATCACTAAACAGTTATATTTTAATTTATTAAACCAAAATTCATGGAAGAAGCAGTAATGTCATTAGCAGCAGTAGGAGCAGGTCTTGCGGTTATCGGTGCCGGCATCGGTATCGGCCGTATCGGAGGTTCGGCAATGGACGCCATCGCACGCCAGCCTGAAGCCTACTCGAAGATTCAGCTCGCAATGATCATCTCTGCCGCGCTTATCGAAGGGGCAGCCCTCTTCGCTATAGTTGTGGCTATGATCAAGGGCTAACAAACAAAAAAGCCTGTAACGGTTGGTTGCAGGCTTTATTAAAGGAATCAAACAAAACAGCATATTATGTTACTACAAAGCAGTCTCGCCAGTCCCGCCATCGGGACCGTTTTCTGGACAACACTGATCTTCCTAATGTTGCTCTTCCTGCTCTGGAAGTTTGCATGGGGGCCCATCATGAAGGCAGTCAAGGCGCGTGAGGACATGATCCACAATGCTCTCGATTCGGCCGAAAAAGCCCGTGAGGAGATGAAGGTGCTGCAGGCTGACAATGAAAAGATCCTCCGCAGGGCGCGCGAGGAGCGTGACAAGATCCTGCGTGATGCCCGCGTGGCCTATGACCGGATGATGGCCGAGGCCAAGGAGAAAAGCCAGTCGGAGTCCGATGCCCTGGTGCGCAGAGCCAGGGAGCTCATAGAACGCGATAAGGTGGCCGCAATATCCGAAGTAAAACGTGAGGTGGCCAGGCTGGCCATAGAGGTGGCTTCAAAGGTTGTGGGTGATACGCTGAAAAGCGATTCCGAGCAGCAGAAGCTGATAGAGAGATATATTAACGAGATCGAAGCAAACAGGAACTGACCTCATGAACACAGCCAGAATAGCTGTCAGATATGCAAAGGCACTCTTCGACCTTGCCCTTGAAAAAAACAGCGTTAACGGTGTCTACAAAGACATGAAGAATATCAGCCTGCTATGCGTAATGGATGAGGTGAAATCGGTCATCAGCAACCCGGTTATTCCACTCCGGAACAGAAAAGATGCAATAATTGCTCTGGCAGGAGATAGAGCCGATAAACTGACAATAAACTTCATTGAACTGATATTCAGTAATGGACGGGGTGAATACCTGGCCGCTGCGGCAAGAAATTTCATGGACCTCACCCGCAGGCACAGGGGCATCAGACAGGTCACACTCACTACAGCAGTGCCTGTCAGCGGGGAGATGAAGAAGGAGATGGCAGCGCTGCTTGACAACCGGAACCCGGACACCATTGAGTTCAATGAACATATTGACAGGTCTATAATAGGCGGATTCATTCTCAGGGTTGATGATTCCTACATTGACGCAAGCGTGAGGAACAGGCTCAACAGATTCAGAAAGGAGTTTTCACTGGCAGGTTATGCCGAATAGAAGATAATAAGATTCAGAGATATGACTAATATTAAACCTTCAGAGGTATCACAGATTTTAAGGCAGCAGCTTGAAGGAGTGCAGACGGCCATTGACGTTGAGGAGGTGGGGACCGTGCTGCAGGTCGGCGACGGCATTGCGCGAATATACGGTCTTAAGAACGTTGGCTCCAACGAGCTTATAGAGTTCGTTGAGTCAGGCATCAAGGGTATCGTTCTCAACCTTGAGGAGGACAATGTGGGAGCAGTTATCCTGGGCCCCTCAGAAAAGATCAGGGAGGGAGATATAGCCCGGCGCACAGGCAGGATCTCATCAATCATGGTGGGCGAGGGCCTGCTGGGCAGGGTTATCACCACCACGGGTGCCCCCATCGACGGCCGCGGCCCAATCACCGGAGAGCTCTATGAGATGCCTTTTGAGAGAAAGGCTCCGGGCGTCATCTTCCGCCAGCCGGTTAAACAGCCGGTACAGACAGGACTTAAGGCTATTGATGCCATGATACCCATCGGACGCGGACAGCGTGAACTTATTATCGGCGACCGTCAGACAGGTAAAACCGCCATTGCCATTGACACAATCATCAACCAGAAGAGCGAGTTTGACAAAGGCAAACCTGTTTACTGCATCTATGTGGCCATAGGCCAGAAAGGTTCAACAGTGGCAAACATAGCCACTACCCTTGAGAGCAACGGTGCAATGGACTATACCGTCATCGTCAGTGCTACCGCTGCCGACTCCGCCGCCGCCCAGTTCTATGCCCCCTTTGCAGGTGCGGCTATAGGCGAATATTTTCGTGATACCGGCCGTGATGCCCTGATCATCTATGATGACCTTTCCAAACAGGCTGTCTCATACCGTGAGGTCTCATTATTGCTCCGCCGTCCGCCCGGCCGCGAGGCATACCCGGGTGACGTCTTCTACCTCCATTCACGATTGCTTGAGAGAGCAGCCAAGATCATTGAGTCCGACGAGGTGGCACAGAAGATGAATGACCTGCCTGAATCAATACGCCACATGGTAAAAGGAGGAGGCTCACTTACCGCTCTGCCTATCATTGAGACCCAGGCAGGAGACGTGGCAGCATATATCCCCACGAACGTCATATCAATCACTGACGGACAGATCTTTCTTGAGTCGAATCTGTTCAATGCCGGGATTAGGCCCGCCATCAACGTGGGGATATCAGTATCCAGGGTCGGCGGTAACGCCCAGATTAAATCGATGAAAAAAGTGGCCGGCACCCTGAAGGTTGACCAGGCACAGTACCGTGAGCTGGAAGCCTTCTCCAAGTTTGGCTCCGATCTTGATCCTTCAACCCTGGCAGTGCTTGACAAGGGGGCAAAAAACGTGGAGATACTGAAGCAGAACCAGTACTCGCCCATGAAGGTTGAAGAACAGGTGGCGATCATCTACTGCGGTACCAAAGGTCTGCTCAAAGACGTACCGGTGCACAGGGTAAAGCAGTTTGAAAACGATTTTCTGGCATTCATGCGTGACAATCACGCTGACGTGCTTGAGACCATAAAGAAAGGGATCATTAATGATGAGGTGACCGGAACGCTTGACAGGGCAGCTGCCGAGGTGGCCGGACGCTATTCTTCACGCTAGCATATTAAGGGTAAAGAAAAAAGATGGCAAACTTAAAGGCGATAAGGGTCAGGCTCAGCTCGGTGAAATCAACCCGCCAGATCACTTCTGCAATGAAGATGGTGGCGGCAGCCAAGCTGCGCAAGGCACAGGACTCTATTGTTCAGCTAAGGCCTTATGCTGACAAGCTGAACGAGATCCGTGCCGGACTGAGCGCTGCCCTTCGTGACACCGAGATCGAAAATATCTATGCCGAAAGGAAGAAGGGCAGCGGCAGGGTGCTGCTGGTTGTGATTACCTCGAACAAGGGTCTCTGTGGCGCATTCAATGCCAATGTGATCAGGGAGGCCAGGCACGTCATGTCAGAGAAATATGGCGAGCAGATGAAAAGGGGTGATCTTGCCCTGATGATCGTGGGGAAAAAGGCTGGTGATACTTTCAAGAAGCTGAGATTCAATATCATGGCAGACAACAGCGATCTCTATACAGACCTTACATTTGACAGGGTGGCAGAAGTGGCTGACAGGCTGATGCAGCTTTACATCTCAGGGGAGTTTGATGTAATAGAGTTAATCTATAACCAGTTTAAGAATGCGGCGGTACAGAAGCTTACACGGGAGACGTACCTGCCTGTCACAATGGTGTCAGATGCAGATGAGAGGAGTGCGCCTGCAGATTATATCTATGAACCTGACCAGGTAAGCATAATCGCTGAACTGATTCCCAAGACCTTACGGATCCAGCTCTATAAGGCGCTGCTCGATTCATTCGCCGCAGAGCAGGGTGCCCGCATGACAGCCATGCACCAGGCAACGGACAACGCCACCGAGCTTATCAGGGATCTTACCCTGCAGTACAACAAGGCGCGCCAGGCCGCAATCACCAACCAGCTGCTTGAGGTGGTGAGCGGAGCAGAGGCGCTTAACGGTTAATGAAGAAACGACTATGTTCACCAGTGATTACCTCAGAGAGCTGACAGATAAGGCAATCTCCAGCCTGGCCGGAACGCCTGAGGCAGAGAAGCTCTTTGCTCCGGTGAGATATATAATGTCCATCGGGGGAAAGAGACTGAGACCGGTAATGTGCCTCATGGCTTGCAACCTCTTCAGGGACAAGATAGACGAGGCTGTTATGCCGGCGGTGGGCATAGAAGTGTTCCATAACTTCACTCTCATCCATGATGATATCATTGACAGGGCAGAGATGCGCAGGGGATCAGCAACGGTACACTCAAAATGGGGTGCCGATCAGGCTATACTCTCCGGTGACGTCATGGCTTTCGTGGCTGGAGAGTGCATAGGACAGGCCCCGGAAAAGGCACTTACAAAAGCAGTGAGACTCTTCAACAGAACCGCCATAGAGGTATGCACCGGTCAGCAGCTCGATCTCGATTTTGAGAAGAAAGGGGTGGTGTCCGAGGAGGAATATCTTCGTATGATTGAGCTGAAGACGGCAGTGCTGGTGGCTGCCTCACTGAAGATAGGCGCCATAATTGGCGGGGCTTATGAAAAAGACCAGGACCTGCTTTATGAATTTGGCCGCTGCCTGGGAATAGCCTTTCAGATACAGGATGATGTGCTTGACACATATGGCGATACAAAAATGTTCGGTAAAAAAACCGGGAGTGACATTGCTGCAAACAAAAAGACCTATCTGCTGGTAAAAGCCCTTGAACTGGCCGGGGGTGAGAAGCTTAGCCGGCTTCGCAAGCTCCTTGGCCCGGACAATCATGACCCGGAAGAAAAGTTCAGGGAGGTATTGGCAATATATGAGGAGCTTGAGATAAGACTTAACGCTGAGAACCTGGCTTATGAATACTTCAATAAGGGGTTCAAGGCTCTTGACAATATATCAGTCAAAAGTGAACGCAAGAATGAGCTCAAACAGCTGGCAGTGAATCTTATAGGAAGGATTAAATAGCAGCTGTAACGAAGGCTGGATAATTAGGAAAAGATTAGTATCAGAATATTTGAAACAGAATTAAGTCAGAGAGATGGCAAAAAAAACAGGAGTGATAAGTCAGGTCATCGGACCTGTGGTTGACGTTACCTTTGATACAGCCGGCACAGATATGCCCAATATACTTGACGCGCTGGAGATAACCAGGCACGATGGTTCGGTACTGGTGGTTGAGTGCCAGCAACACATCGGGGAGAAGACCGTAAGGGCAATAGCAATGGACTCTACTGACGGTCTGCAGCGCGGCATGGAGGTTGTTGCCACGGGTCAGCCGATAGTGATGCCCGTGGGTGACCAGATCAGGGGACGCCTGATGAATGTTACCGGGATGCCTATTGACGGAATCGGGGCTCTGGACAAGAAGGGAGGCTACCCCATTCACCGTAAACCGCCTAAATATGAGGATCTCTCAACAGAGAAGGAGGTGCTCTACACCGGCATCAAGGTGATTGACCTCATTGAGCCCTACTCCAAGGGAGGAAAGATCGGCCTCTTCGGCGGCGCGGGTGTGGGTAAGACCGTTGTCATCCTCGAGCTTATAAACAATATTGCAAAAGCCTATTCGGGACTGTCCGTTTTTGCCGGCGTGGGTGAGCGTACCAGGGAGGGCAATGACCTTCTGCGCGAGATGCTTGAAGCCAATGTGATCTCCTACGGCAAAGAGTTCATGGACGATATGGAGAAGGGCGGATGGAACCTTGACCTCGTTGACCGCGAGGCTCTCAAGGAGTCTAAGCTGGCCCTGGTGTTCGGTCAGATGAACGAACCTCCCGGTGCACGTGCGCGCGTGGCACTGTCAGGGCTCTCGGTTGCAGAGTACTTCCGTGATGGCGAGGGCGAAGGCACAGGAAGGGATATACTCTTCTTTATGGACAACGTCTTCCGTTTCACCCAGGCAGGCTCGGAAGTATCCGCCCTGCTGGGACGAATGCCTTCAGCCGTGGGTTATCAGCCCACACTGGCAACGGAGATGGGCGTGATGCAGGAGAGGATCACCTCTACCCGTCACGGATCTATCACCTCCGTGCAGGCTGTTTATGTCCCTGCCGATGATCTCACTGACCCTGCTCCCGCAACCACCTTTGCACACCTTGATGCCACCACGGTTCTCAGCCGAAAGATCTCAGAGCTTGGTATCTACCCGGCTGTTGACCCGCTTGACTCAACCTCAAGGATACTGACTCCCGAAGTGGTTGGCGAGGAACATTATCGCTGCGCCCAGAGGGTTAAGGAGATACTCCAGAGATACAATGAGCTGCAGGATATCATTGCCATCCTCGGGATGGATGAACTCTCAGAGGAAGATAAGCAGGTGGTGCACCGTGCACGCAGGGTTCAGAGGTTCCTATCGCAGCCGTTCCATGTGGCTGAACAGTTCACCAACATTCCGGGAACACTTGTCTCAATAGAAGACACCATCAGGGGCTTTAACATGATCATTGACGGCGAAGTAGACCAGTACCCTGAGGCAGCCTTTATGCTCGTGGGTACAATTGAAGATGCCATTGCCAAGGGTGAAAAACTCCTTGCAGAGCACAAGTAAAGATAAAAGTACCTGAAGTGAAGATTGAGATAATAACACCAGACAGGAACATCTACTCCGGAGAGGTGCGCTCGGTGAGGGTACCCGGCAGGAAAGGCTCATTCCAGGTCCTGAAGGACCACGCTCCCATCATCTCCACTCTTGAAGCCGGTCCGGTTATCATTGCTGACGACCAGGGTAATGAGCTTAGATATGATATTACCGGCGGAGTGATAGAGGTAAAAAAGAACAGGATCATCCTGCTGGCCGACTCCGTGTCAAAAGGCTGAGCGTGATGGACAACGACGAATTCCGCAGGCAGGGTCATGCCATTGTAGAGTGGATAGCACGTTATCTCGCGGATGTTGAACAATACCCGGTCAAGTCAAGAGTGAGGCCCGGTGAGGTAAAAGATGCATTGCCTGCACTGCCCCCGACGGGCAGTGAGCCGTTTGACCTTTTCATGCAGGATTTTGACCGGATAATCATGCCGGGAATCAGCCACTGGCAGAGCCCTAATTTCTTCGCATATTTCCCCGCCAACAGCAGTCCTCCTTCGGTGCTTGCAGAGATGCTCACCGCAGCCATCGGGGCGCAGTGCATGCTCTGGGAGACCTCCCCGGCAGCTACCGAGCTGGAAGAGAGGATGATGGAATGGCTGCGCCATATGACCGGACTGCCTGCTGAGTTTGAAGGGGTTATCCAGGACAGCGCCTCATCAGCCACTCTGGCGGCTCTCATTACCGCCCGGGAAAAGGCCACCGGCTTCCGCTCCAACAGCGAAGGCCTGAATGATGCCGGACGGCTGAGGGTCTACTCCTCCACACAGACACACTCCTCGGTGGAGAAGGGTGTGGGAGTGGCAGGATTCGGACGGAACAACCTGGTGAAGGTGGATGTCCTCAATGACTTTTCAATGGATACTGACGCCCTGGAGAGGGCAATAGTTGCTGATATCAATGCCGGTTACATCCCCTGCTGCGTGATTGCTACCCTTGGCACTACGGGAACCACTGCCATCGATCCGCTGAGAGCCGTGGGAGAGATATGCAGGAAGTACGGCCTATGGATGCATGTTGATGCAGCGCTGGGAGGCACCGCATTGCTGCTGCCTGAAATGAGATGGATGGCTGACGGCATAGAATATGCTGACTCGCTTGTTTTTAATCCGCACAAATGGATGTTCACCAACTTCGACTGTTCGGCCTATTTTGTCCGTGATGCGGCTACACTGATACGCACTTTCGAAATACTGCCAGAGTACCTTAAGACGCGCACCCGCGGGAAGGTGAATGATTACCGCGACTGGGGCATACCTCTCGGCAGGCGGTTCAGGGCACTGAAGCTCTGGGCCGTGATACGGTCATACGGCATTGAAGGCCTCCGGGCTGCCATACGTGAGCATATCCGCATTGCAAAGATGCTTGCAGGGCTGATAGAGGCTGAGAAGAACTTTGAACTGATGGCTCCTGTGCCCCTGAATACGGTCTGTTTCCGATACCACCCTGCTGGTATGGGGGATGAGGAAGCCAACATGCTGAATGAGAAGATCAATCATGCCATTAATGATACTGGCAAAATCTACCTGACACACACAAAGGTTGATGGCAGGTATGTGCTCCGCATGGTCACCGCACAGACAAACGTGACTGAAGCTCATGTCATTCAGGCATGGGATATGATCAGTGAACGTGCCTCAGCGCTCACGGCCCAGGACGGTACCGTAAATATTGACTGAAAAGGCCCCGTTAACAAAGTATCTCTGCTCACGCGGAATATACCCTGCACGTATGCCGGCACTTATCTCAAAGGGGAACCGCAGCACGTAAAAATCGGCCAGCAGCTCCGATCCTGCAGATGTGTATACCTCCTTTCCCGGCGTGAAGATATGGTCACTGTAATCGTTTATCCTCTCCCCCCTTGAGTAATCATAAAAGAGAGAGCCTCTTATCCTCTTGATATAAAGGAGACTTCCTGCTGCCAGGTCAGGGTAGAGGATAGGCAGGGTATAATCTGCCGAGAAGGAGAACAGTTTTTCTGCTATCAGGTTACTGTCAAAACCCCTGGGCCAGGGTATTGAGTTGCGGTATATATGCTTCCCTGCTGGTACCTGGTTCTCCCAGCCCGCCTTGACGAAGAAGCTGTGATTGTGCAGCAGTCCCGGGAAGAAGAGAGTGGCCCTGGCATAGCTTCTGTTATTATAGAGCTCCGGATCCCATGGTGTTCCCGTGAGTCTGAGATCAAGGACCTGGCCCCATCGCGGGTTGATGTCGCGATAAGCCATACGGAAGGTGTTTGAGAAGTAAAGTCTCCCGGTGATGGTCAGCAGGTCTTTGTCAAACCTGTTCTCATCTGCAATGAAGGTGTAACTGTTGCGGTAGCTGAAGTAGACTGCCGGCATCAGCATCTGCCTGAATTTGCCGTAAGCGAACCAGAGCTGATCATAGACGTTGACGTTAAGGTTAAGGTCATGTCCTAAATCATCCGGGAGGGTTCCATCACTTGTATCCCTGCTTACAAGCTGGTCTCCGCCCCATCTCATTACTGCATCTATAACGGGATGCCAGCCCTTCCACCTGATGCCGGTATGCAGGTAGTGGTTGCCCCCGTCATACTCGTATCCGGCAGTGGTGATCAGGGTGCTCAGGTGGTTCTGTGACATAAGGGTCAGGCCGGGCCTCACAGCTGTCGGATCACTCTTTATCTCGTCAATGTCAGCGTAAAAAGGGAACCAGCTGTGAAAATTGAACAGGTGGGCAATTTTGCTGTACCGTACCGGGTCAGGGATGACTGCCGAGGGCCTGTCTTCTTCATTCACCGGCGAGGGCAGGGGTGCCACCGCGGGAATGATTGCATGCCCGGTTATTCCCACCGGTCCTGCGGTAGCTGATGTTCTTTCAGAAGTGATGATGAATCCGGCTGCCGTGTAGTCCGAGAAGAGCAGTTCTCCGTCCCTGATTGAGAATCCCGAGATACCATATCTTGAGGCTGTAACCCGTTCAACGGCTCCTTCACCGGCAATACGGTAGATATTGTCTGCCCCGTCGCCCTGGGCCAGGAAGAAAAGAGTATCATTGAATATCTCAGCCTGAACGATATCTGTCACGCTCTCTTCCATCTCTGTAATCCACCTCTTGCCTGTGGGCCTGTATGTGCGTATCCCCTCTCCCTTTTCGCTGACAGTGACCACGGTTACGCTGCTGCCGTCCGATGACCAGGCAGGGCGTTGCAGGATGAGGCTGTCAGGAGGCACTACATTCATGAGCACTTCCCCGTTATATGCATCAATGAATACCAGTGAGCAGCGCATATCAGGCGTGGTTGAAACAGCCGCTATGGTTCTCCCGTCAGGGGAGAGATCCGGGGCCGCATACCTGGTCCGGTATGTGAGCTGGGTGACCTTGCCTGCGGGAAGATTGAGTCTCTTGATTACCGAATAGTCACGGTTGTCCCATCTAATGTCAGGGTGTTGTTCAGCCCATACAAGAGTGCTGTCAGAATACGAGAAGATGTAGGGATAAAGATATCCGGTGGTGGTCACATTCTGTTCCTGGCCATTTTCAGTGTCAGTTATTACAAACCGCGAGGGATGGGACATTGATGTTCTGAGTGAGATGATTTTTCCGTCAGCCATCCTGTGTGGAGTGAAATGGCTGATATAATCCCTGCGTTGCGGTATGTTCAGTGCCGTATAATCCTTTACGCCGTCAGGTCTGGTTTCATTCCAGAGTTTTGCGAGGGAGGCGAAGGTTAAGTCATAGAGTCTCTTTTTTGTAAGTCCTGTTTTGCTTCGCAGTCCCGCGTTAACAGGATTTATGTGCCAGCTATTGAAGATGCCCGAGGTCATTGATTGCCAGGCATACGGGTCGTTCTGACGCAGGTTGTTTATCATCAGGTACCCGAATACATAGTGGTCAGGGGTGAAATTTTTGAATGATCCAGAGAGCATCTTATCATAACCGTACAGTCCGCCGGGTGTGGCTGCCAGGGCCCTGGCCCCGCGGATAAACGCATTGCTGCGTCCTCTGCCTGACAGTCCGGTCACCGTCTCTGCGTAGACTGCTTCGCCCTCAAAGGTCCACAGGGGTATTACTACCGCACTGAGGGCTACTGCCTGTTCGCCTGTCAGCCAGTGCAGCACACGCCCGGGTCCTTTACGGTTGAGGGATCCGAGTTGCAGCACATGAGCGGTCTCGTGCACGGCAAGCTGCGAGGCAGGGTGCATGGGAAGGTTATCCTGGCCGGGAAGAGGGAAGAGTTCCATCCTGCGCGGCGCCCAGCTGACATAACCGTTTGACTGCATTGAATGGTTATGTATTATCACTGGCATATTGGCTCTTACACCGGGATATATTGCTGACAGCCTCGCATACGAATCTTCCAGCAGGCTGGCATAACGCCGGGCCTCATTGCCAAAATCTTCCGGATAGATTATGCGGAAATGTGACGTGCGTATCTGCATCCATCTGAGCGAGGCGGGATCCTGCCCGGTATCATAGTACTGTGCTCCAGCCCTGGTTAAAGCAAGCAGGCTCATTATGAGCAAAATAATTAATTTTTTCATTCAGGGCAGTTTGCTCAAAAATACCAAAATTGGCTGATATCTTCCGGTACACTCCAAAATCTTAGTATTTTCGTGCGGTATTATTCAGGAACGGAAACAAAACGGTTATGATAAAAAAATTCAGGCTTTGGGATAATATCACCGGCTGGGTGGTATTTACCGTGGCAGCAATCACCTATCTGATGACCATTGAGCCTACAATGAGCCTGTGGGACTGCAGTGAGTTCATCGCATCGGCTTACAAGCTCGAGGTGGGGCACCCGCCCGGGGCACCCTTCTTCATGCTCCTCGGAAGGTTTTTTACCTTTTTTGCAGGGGGTGATGTAACGAAGGCTGCCATGATGGTAAATGCAATGTCAGGCCTGGCCAGCGCCCTGACCATACTCTTTCTGTTCTGGACCATCACTCACCTGGCACGAAGGATATTTCTCAAACAGGAATCTGATTACAGTGCAGGGAGGATCATTGCCGTACTGGGTGCCGGTTTAACCGGTGCCATGGCTTACGCTTTCTCTGACACTTTCTGGTTTTCAGCAGTGGAGGGAGAGGTATATGCCACCTCGTCTCTCTTCACTGCCGTGGTCTTCTGGGCCATGCTCAGATGGGAGGATGTGGCGGACCAGCCTCATGCTGACAGATGGATCATACTGATTGCCTTTATGATGGGACTCTCCATCGGGGTGCACCTGCTGAACCTCCTGGCTATTCCTGCTATCGTATTCATCTGGTATTTTCGCAAGTATGAGTTCTCATGGAAGGGATTTGCCGCTTCAATAGGAGTGTCGCTGCTGCTGCTGGTGGTAATTATGTACGGTATCATCCCCGGTATAGTTAAGGTGACCTCCGGTTTCGAGCTCTTCTTCGTCAATAAGCTGGGTATGCCATTTAACAGCGGGATGTATATCCACCTGGTTCTGTTTATTGCTGCCCTTCTCCTTTCAGTCTGGTACAGCTTCACCCACGAGGATGGCAAAAGGGGGTTCCTGTTTGCCGCTGCCACGTTCCTTCTCTCGGGTCTCTGGCTGCTTACCGGCAAGCTGCTGCTCAATCTCGTTTTCCTTGCCGCAGTGATATATGGTGCATGGTATCTTTCCACCCGCAGAAGGGTGGCTCTCAATACCATCATGACGGCGCTGATGGTTATTGTCATCGGCTATTCGAGCTTTGCGGTGATAGTCATCCGCTCAACGGCCAATCCCCCGATGAATGAGAACAACCCATCGAATCCCTTCGCGTTGCTCTATTATCTTAATCGTGAGCAGTATGGTCAGCGTCCGCTCTTCCACGGACCCTACTATAATGCACCGATAACCGATTATATAAAGGGAAAGCCAACCTATAACCCGGCAGACGGCAAATATATTATCACCAACCACCAGACCATCCGTGAGCATGATGAACGGTTCACAACCATCTTTCCGAGGATGTGGAGTGATGCACCGGATCATATACGTAAGTATGAAACATATGTCGGCACAAAAGGGAAACCGGTTCGGATTAAAGATCCACAAACAGGTGAGACAACCATTGTCAGGGTGCCAACATTCGGGCAGAACCTGAGCTTTATGTTCCGGTACCAGCTTGGATTCATGTACTTCAGGTATTTCATGTGGAACTTCAGCGGCAGGCAGAATGATATCCAGAGCACAGGAGGGCCTGTCAACGGCAACTGGATAACCGGTATAGATTTTCTTGACGCCCCCAGGGTGGGATCAGTGAAGGGGATGCCTGATGACATGAAGAATGCGCCATCACGCAATAAATACTACCTCCTTCCCTTTATCCTGGGACTCGCAGGCTTCCTGTGGCACTTCAACCGGGATATCCGGAATTGGTGGATTGTAGTTCTCCTGTTTGTCATGACAGGCATCGCAATTGTCATCTATCTCAACCAGTACCCCAACCAGCCCAGGGAGCGCGATTACGCCTATGCGGCTTCGTTTTACGCATTCACAATATGGATAGGACTCGGAGTGCTGGCACTGTTTGAACTCATCCGCAAGGTTACGGGAGAGGCGCCGGCGGCAGTCATAGCCTCACTGCTCACCTTTGCCGCCGTGCCGGCGCTGATGGCCTCAGAGAACTGGGATGACCATGACCGTTCGGGAAGATACCTGGGACGCGATGTGGCCTTCAATTACCTCAACTCCTGTGCACCGCAGGCTATACTCTTCACCGGAGGCGACAATGACACCTTCCCCCTGTGGTATGCCCAGGAGGTGGAAGGGATACGCACTGACGTGAGAGTATGCAACCTGATGTTGCTGAATACCGACTGGTACATTGACCAGATGAAACACAAGGCTTATACTTCGGAACCGCTGCCCATAAGCCTGCCTAAAGAGCTTTATTATGACGGGGTCAACAACCAGGTGGCGGTCCTGGAAAAGGTGAGGGAGCCCGCCACCGCCAGGGAGGTGATGGAGTTCATAAACAGTGGCAGCGACCTCGCAAAGCTGAAGGGCTATGGCGATGATCTGTGGTATATACCCACGCGCACCATACGCATTCCTGTTGACTCGGCCAAAGTGGTAGCCAACGGCACAGTCAGACCCGAGGATGCTGATAAAATAGTGCCATATTTAGAGATAAACCTCAAGGGCTCATGGATCATGAAGAGCCAGCTGCTGGTGCTTGATATCCTGGCCAACAATGACTGGAACCGCCCGATCTATTTCGTGGCCGGACGGCATGAAGATGCCCTCGGTCTGGAGGAGTACTTCCAGCTTGAAGGTCTGGCCTATCGCCTGGTACCCATTAAGGGAGTAAACAATGGGTGGTTTGATTATGGGCAGATAGATACCGGCAGACTCTATGAGAATATGATGAACAGGTTCACCTGGACCGGATCTTCAGACCCGGAGGTCTACCTCGATTACTATCATAATCGCACTCTTTTCGTTGTAAGGGCACGGCTGAACTATTCAAGGCTTACAAGGGAGCTGGCCGCTGAAGGAGACACTGCCAGGGCCGCAGAGGTGATTAACAGGTGTATTGAACTCTTCCCGGCATCAAAAATGGGATATGATCTCTACTTTGGTGATATCATCTCGGCATGCTTTGCTGCCGGCGAAAGGGGAAAGGCTATGGAGCTGGCTTCAGACTGCGCATCATACTATGAAGAACGGACAGGCTACCTGCTTGATCAGAAGCCTTCGGTCTATCTGTATGCCGAGGCAGAGGTAGCCAACGGTATTCAGATGATGGTGCAGGCCATGCGTGTTTGTTTAGAAAACGGAGAGACAGACCTCGCCGAGGAGATAAATGTCAGATACAACGAACTCTATGCCAGGTATGTCAGTGTGTATCAGAGGTAAAATTAGGCATTAGGCATTAGGCAAGAGGCTGAGGCAAGAGTGGCAAACAGAAGGCTGTCTTCAGAAACCATAACATATTACTGATCTGAGATTTTTACTGCCGGCTGCCGACCGGACATCAGTCGTACACCTGGTATGCGGGTCTGGGAGAAAGATATTTCTCAAGGATCATGTGGATCTTGTCAGGAAAGACCGGCTTAAGGTTGTACTCTGTACATCCTGCTATATAAGCCTCATTCTTTGTCTGTTCGGAGTAATAGGCAGTGATGAGTATGACCGGCGCCGAGCGGTTGACCTGGCGGAATGCCCTTGTACACTCAATGCCATTGATCAGGGGAACGAGGAAATCCATGAAGACCAGATCAAACTGGGCCCTGCCCGCGGTGACGGCATCCACAAACTCCTTCCCGTTGCGGTAAACTGATACCTCTGCTCCGGTCTCTTTCAGAAGGGTTTCGTAATACTTCAGTGATGCAGCATCGTCTTCAACGATCGCTATCCTCTTGCCTGTTATGTTAAGCATTATATATAAAGTGAACCCGGGGTTAAGTTTTCCGAACTCAGAGCAAAAATATCCGACGAGGAATAACAAGGTTAAACATTTCCCCTGCAAATTTCAACTTTAGTAACAACTTATTAACAACAACTTTTTAACAGGATATGAGTAGTTGTGTAAAGCTCAGATAATGAGTCTGTGATGAGGTTCAGTAACACTCCCACCGGGTGGTGGTCGCGCCCGCTGTTGAGGGGGGGATTGCCTTTATTGCAAGGAGTTCCTGGTCACAGTATTCAGCTTCGGTACCCCAGGCAATGGGATTGCCATTTTCATAGGTAACCGTCTGGCAGATCTGGCACCCGTCGTCAAGCAGTTCGCATGAGGTGAATGAGCCGGTGATGATAAGAAGAGCGGCAGCGTATAGAAATTTTTTCATGTGTTAACTTTATGAAACAACGGCAAAGTTAAATAAATAGTATTATTACTGTCATGCAGCATTTTTCATAAATTAGTGTCATTATTGTGAACCGCGTAAAACCTTAAATCAGTCATAAAATGGAAGAGAATACAGAATCACCCACAGCGGTGACCGTTGAAGAGAACAGGATGAAGAAGCATGTCAATATTGCAGGTATTCTGCAGATAGTCTTTGGATCAATCCTGGTGATCGCAGCACTTGCTATTGCAATCGCATTCGGATTCATTGACCAGTTTGTGGATGACCCCACCGCAATTAAGGTTTTGGGCTTTGTCGGAACCCCGCTGGTTACCCTGTTTCTGCTCTTCGGCGGAGCAATGATCGCAGGCGGAATAGGCCTGTTCTACTGCAAGCCGTGGGCCAGGATACTGACCATTGTAATGGCAGCGCTGGGACTGCTCAACGTGCCGATAGGGACGCTCAAGGGCGTCTATATCATTTGGGTACTTGTACAGTCAGAGACAATTTCCCTGTTTGAAAAGGGTTGTCCATCGGGGAAAGTCTGAGGGTCAGTCGCTTCGCTCCGTCTTGCGGTCATGCGGTCCTTGCTGCAAATTACAGCCAGATGCCTTCCCGGCACCTATGGAGCATCGCGGCTGAGGTCACTCTTTCACCGGGTCTCAATCTCACAGTCTGAACAGGCAGACAAAATGATTATTTTTGTTGTCTCTAACCATCCAGGTCATGGCAGACGACAAGAAGATCATTTTTTCAATGTACAGGTTAAGCAAGAGCTACCCTCCCCACAAACAGGTTATCAGGGACATCTCTCTCTCTTTCTTTCTTGGGGCCAAGATTGGCATAATAGGGCTTAACGGCTCTGGCAAATCAACGTTGCTGAAAATCATTGCAGGTATTGAAAAAGAGTACCAGGGCGAAGTGGTCTTCTCTCCCGGTTACACTGTCGGACACCTGCCCCAGGATCCGCTGATGGAAGATAGCCGCACGGTGCTGGAGATTGTTGAGGAAGGAGCCGCTGAGGTAGTGGCGGTACTTAAGGAATACGAGGATATCAATCTCCGCTTTGGCGAGCCTGAAGTATACGAAAACCCGGAGGTCATGGAAAAACTGATGGCCAGGCAGGCAGAACTGCAGGAGAAAGTTGAGGCTCTTGACGGGTGGAATCTTGAGCATAAGCTCGAACGGGCAATGAATGCCCTCAACTGTCCTGATCCCTCCACCCCGGTGAATATACTCTCGGGAGGCGAACGCCGCCGCGTGGCACTATGTCGCCTGCTGCTGCTGGAGCCTGACGTGCTGCTGCTCGACGAGCCCACCAACCACCTTGATGCCGAGAGCGTTCAGTGGCTCGAGACGCACCTCCGCCAGTACAGGGGGACGGTCATTTGCATCACCCATGACAGATACTTCCTTGACAACGTTGCCGGCTGGATACTGGAGCTTGACCGCGGAGAAGGGATACCCTGGAAAGGAAACTATTCTTCATGGCTTGAACAGAAAGCCAAACGTCTTGAGATGGAGGAGAAGGGGAATGTCAGACGGCGCAAGACACTCGAGCGCGAGCTGGAATGGGTGCGCATGTCAC
>CAZVLJ010000055.1:0-18606 GCA_964627825.1 uncultured Rikenella sp.
ATGGACAATGTTCCTGTCATAAGCAGCCTGAGACTGAGAGCATCATACGGGGTAAACGGAACACTGCCCACGAATAACTACGGTTGGCGCTCTCTTACCAGCTATGCAAGCAAGTACATGGAGCAGCCGGGCAGCGGAGTCAGCTCTATTGCTGATGCCAACCTCTCCTGGGAGACAAGCTATACATCCAATATTGCACTCGAATTTGGAGTCCTTGAACAGAGGCTGACCGGATCAATTGAGTACTTCAACAGGGATTCCAAAAACCTTCTTCAGGATGTGCCCATCTCCACGGTTACAGGCTTCAGTTCCACACTCAAGAACGTTGGAGAGATCAATAACCGCGGTCTGGAGTTTGAACTTTTTGGAGACATACTCCGCTCAGGTGGTTTTACCTGGACGGCAGGCCTGACCGCATCACGGGTTAAATCAACTGTTACAAAGCTCTACGGCGGGCAGAATATCATCTGGTACGAACCTACAGGCGATGATAACAGGGTTAAGTTCATCTACAAAGAGGGCGAATCAACACTGGCTATCTACGGACGTGAGTGGGCAGGCGTTGAGCGGGAGACCGGCCTGAACCTCTGGTACCTCAACAATGATTCAGAACCGGATCTGATGGTTGACGGCCGCCCGGCCACATATGACTATACAAACGCTTCAGAAGTAATAGTAGGCGATGTGCATCCGAAGCTGTTCGGAGGCTTCAATACCGATCTGGGATGGAAAGGGATATCACTCTCGCTTAACTTCATGTACAAGATCGGCGGCCATACATATGATGCTGCCGGAAAGGACTGCAATGATGACGGTTACTATTGGGAGAGGATCATGTCTCTTGATGCCTATGAGAACAGATGGACCCCTGAAAACAAGGACGCCATCTATCCCCAGAGGGTAGCCATTGACATGGAAGATGTGAACCAGAAGAGCAGCAGGCATATGCACCCTGCTGATTTCACACGGCTGAAAAGCATCACTCTCGGGTATAACCTGCCCCAGACACTTCTCAGCAAGGTAAAACTGTCTGGCGCAAGGGTGTACTTCAACGGAGCGAATCTCTGGACGCTTGCCGCCTGGAAGGTGTATGACCCGGAGGTGAATGAATATGGTTCCAGGGGATGGGAGATGCCAATAGGCAAGACTTATACATTCGGCATTGAAGCCAGTTTCTAATCTTAAAAAGGTACTACGATGAAAAAGATAACTATCATACTTACAGTACTGGGCCTCATGCTGATCACATCATGCGAAGAGTTTCTTGATGTTAAGCCCAGTAACTACGCGGCTTCCGAAACCTCAATCACCAATGCCGCTGATGCAGAGGTTGCAATCAACGGACTGATGAGAAAGATGACTTCTTCCCTCTATTACGGGCGTAACTTCGTGATCTATGGTGATGCCAAGGGAGGCGATTTTGCGGTCCGTTCACAGGGCAGGGGACTTGATTACTACTATTCATTCAACCACTCAGCCTCCTCAGGTTCAGGGTCGGGATTCTGGGAGCAGATATACAACTGTATCCTGCAGGCCAACAACCTGATACAGAATATTCAGAAGATGGAGGATGACGGTAATGGGTCTGATGTACTCAGCGAATTTAAGGCACAGGCAATGACTGCCAGGGCACTGATGTATTTTGACCTGGTCAGGCTCTACGGAAAATGCTACAACATGGACAAGACGTCACTTGGTGTGCCACTGGTGCTTGAACCTCTTGATGCTTCTGCCCAGCCCGTCAGGGCAACTGTTGAGGCAGTCTACACACAGATACTGAAGGATCTGGATGATGCAGCACCTTACCTGTCAGAGGATAAGCTGGAAGGATTTATCAACTACTACACCAACAAGGCTTTGAAAGCCAGGGTTTATTTATTCATGGATAATTTCACTGCCAGCCTGGCTGCTGCAGAGGAGGTTATCAACAGTGGAGAGTATTCACTCTATGCCAATGATGAATGGGTTGATTCATGGTCCGGTGAGTTCGGATCGGAGTCTATATTTGAGCTGGCTATATATCCTGCCGAGGGAGACCTTGAAACCGGTTCACTCGGTTACTATCTCCTGCGCCTCTATAAGGTTACCGGTGCCAGCGGATGGTTTATGGCAAGCGATTACTGGATCAACAGGATGAGCGAAGATCCAACGGACATCAGGTGGGGTATAATGGACTATGACGAATCATCCGATACCCGGTTCGGTTCATCCCTGAAATATGTCGGAGGACCGGCAATGGCAGGCGACAAGGGCTCACGCTCTGCGGTGAATGTGAAGGTCATCCGTCTTTCAGAGATGTACCTCATAGCTGCTGAGGCAGCGCTGAAGCTCCCCACGCCTGACTTGGAGAAAGCTGCCGGTTATCTCAATGAGATACGCAAAAGGTCGCCAGGTCTTGAGCCGGCTACAGAAGCTACCGTAACTATCGACATGATCATTGATGAGAAGAGCAAGGAATTCTTTGCCGAGGGCCTTAGGTACTTTGATATGTTAAGGCTCAACAGGACAATAGAATTCAATGATGAGTTCATTACTCCTGCTGTTGTCATCACACACCGCGAGAAGACTCTGGACAGAACATTCTACAAGACTATTTTGCCTATTTCCCAGAATGAGCTGGATGCCAACCCGGCAATTCAGTCTCAGCAGAATCCGGGTTACTAGGGTTTAGGTTTTAGTTCCATTGAAAGGGGCGTCTCTTCCGGAGCGCCCCTTTTTTGATATCAGCGTCTGACGTAGATGTATCCGCTCAGTGAGAGACCGTTCTCTGCCCTGATGATATAGAAATATGTGTCATCAGGAATCGGCTTGCCGTTATAGTTGGTTCCGTGCCAGTGGTTGTCATATGCATCATTTTCATAAACCAGCGCCCCTCTCCGGTCAAAGATGGTCAGTTCAACGGTTCCCAGCGCATCTATCCCCTCCAATATGAAGTAGTCATTGAGACCGTTCATATCAGGGGTTATCAGTGACGGAACAACAATATCACTGACTGTTATCAGTAATTCATCAACACCCGGAGGACATACTTCATTGGATACTGTCCATAAAAGACTGTTCTCGCCAATGGAGAGGCCGCTGACAGTTGTTTTGGGATCATTCGGATCAGCAAAGGTTCCTGTTCCTGATTCGACTGACCAGGTACCCGTCGAGAAATCATCAGGCTCAGATGCTTCAAGTATGGTGGTAAAGACATAGGTCATCTCCTGGTCAGGACCTGCATCTGCCACAGGTTGCTGCAGAGCAGTCACCGTCACGGGACTGACTGATGAGCAGCCTCCGGGGATAGTGCCCCTGATATAATATGTGCCTTCAGGTGCTGCTGAAGGGGTGGTCATGGACACTGTGGTTTGCACATCCATCCAATATGTAAATGTCAGGTTTGGAGTTGAGCCTGACGTGACTGCCGGCCTGGTGAGATCAGCCGTTCCGGGATAACAAACAGGGTCCGGATCATGTATTACCAACGTTGGGAAGGGGCCGGGCTGCGGATTGATGATGATGTCTGCCGAGACAGCAGAGGTGCACCCTGAAGCATTGGTGACGGTAAAGTTATATGAGCCGGGATTGAGACCGTGAACGGTGAATGTTGTTCCTGTAGCCGTGACTGTAATGCTACCGGGGAAGCGTGTAAGGATCCATGTACCATCTGACGGCAGGCCGTTAATAACCACGCTCCCGGTTGGAAATTCACATGTGGGTTGAGTAATGGCACCGGGAACGGGGGGAGTGGGTGTTGATGGCTGCTGAGTGATGGTCACTTCCGGTGACGGTAATGAGGTACACCCGGATGAGCCGGTTACGGTGAAGGTATATGTCCCCGGCTGAAGGCCTGTTACTGTTGTGCTTACACCTGTGCCTGTATAGATCGCTCCGTCAGGAAGGCGGGTTAGCGTCCAGGAACCAGACGAGGGTAGTCCTGATATGAAAAGACTCCCCGTTGATACATTACAGCCTGGCTGTGTTATTGTGCCCGGCACCGGGGCTCCCGGGATATCCGGACCCTGGTTGATGGTAACCGGTGATGAGAGAGAGGAGGTGCACTCTCCTTCATTCGTTACAGTAAAGGTATAAGTACCCGGAGGTATGCCAGTCACCTGTGTGCTTGTACCCGAGCCGGTAGTGACCACGCCTCCCGGACTGCGGGTGATGCTCCAGGAGCCCGGGGAGGGCAGCCCGGAGAGTTGAACCGAGCCTGTGGGGGAGCTGCATGACGGCTGTGTAACAGCGCCGGGGACAGGCGGCTGGGGTGTTACGGGAGCCTCGTTGATCACCACATCTGCTGATGGCGGGGAGGTGCACCCGGAAGAGTTGGAGACTGTAAAATAATATGTGCCTTCCGTCAGGTCACTTACAGTAAGGGTTGTGCCGCTGCCGTTGAAAGGTGTGGCCCCGGGATAAAGCCGTACTGTCCAGTCACCTTCTGAGGGAAGCCCGCTGAGTGATACACTGCCCGTGGGAGAGGAACATGATGGTTGGGTTATTGATGCAATGACCGGGGCTGAGGGTGTGTCCGGAGCTGCCGTGATGACTATCTGTTCCGAGGGATCAGAGGTACAGCCACTCTGGTTGGTGACGGTGTAGGTCCAGGTACCGGGCTCCAGGCTTGAAACAGTATAGGTTGTTCCGCTTCCAACAATGGTCTCCCCGTCCTGCACCCTGGTAAGTGTCCAGGCGCCGCTGCCGGGAAGGCCCTCAAGGACAACCCTTCCCGTCGGGTTTTCACATGTTGGCTGGGTGATCCGCCCCACCTTCGGAGGATCAGGAGGAATGCACGCAATCTTGATCATGTAATCCTCCACCTCGCCGGAAGAGACTGAGCCCGTAGGTGAGTTTGCCCGGGCACCAAACCTGAACCTGGCAAATGTGGGCCTGGAGGCTATTGCATCCTCCGGTACTGTTATTGTGATGGAGAAAGATCCGGGCCACCAATGGTCTTCGTTGCTTACTATTCTCTCATTGTTGTCATTAAAGTCTCCATCTCCATTCCAGTCTATCCATGCATTCAATAAGGCATTTTGAAAAGGAGGCGTTGTAACTACATACCTGATAGTTGCTTTGCTTCCCTGCCTCAGTTCGGGGAATGTAACCCCGTCCTCGTCATCTATCCCGTTAAGATCATCGCCGTCAGCCTCCTCCGAGTACTGGCTCGCCGCCTCTCCGTCAATCCGGTTACCGAGATACTGTGATGAGTTGATTCTGTGACTCGCATCACCGTAGCTTGCCGGGGCATCGCCAAAGTCATAGTTATCATCCTGCGGCACCATTGCAGTAAGGTCACTCATGACGGGAGCCGGTACGGAGTTACCTTCGCTGCTGCGTCCGGCACGTAGGCTGACTACAGTCAGAAAAGGCAATGCAAGGAGAAATATTATTAAAGTTGTTTTATTTACCATTCCTCTTTTTTTATCTGATCCGGCCTGTGTTGCCGGCCCTAAAAAGTTACAAGTTAGAGACGATATCAGGCATATGCAAAGATAATTTGATTGTCTGAAACAACATTATTTAGAGTGTGATGCCGGTATAATCCATTTTCCGGCAGTCTCTGTCCATCAATACTCATGCCGGCCATCAAGGACGATTTGACGAATACCGATAAACAGACGATTAATAAACCAATGAAACGGGTAAAAGTTCCTTCCGGAACGGAGAAAACAGCAATTCACCTCTACCCGGGTTGATAATTGCAGGCATAATTCCCATGGAGACTGAAAATGTTTTATTTTTGTTTGGTTTAAGTAACAGAATTAAAGAAAGAAGTGATCATGAAAGAGAGAATGCAAGAGTGTTCCCCGTCGTCAGGCGCAGTGTATGGCCTGGGGCTTATTGGTGCAGCCATTTATTTCATCTCGCAGGCCACCGGCTTCTGGATGGGGGTTCTCGGATTCCTTAAGGCTATAGTCTGGCCTGTATTTCTGGTTCTGGAGGCTTTCAAGAGCCTGGGGGCTTAGAGGGAAAAAGGTATCTGGCGCCACAGGCGTACTGCCCGTGACCCTTATCAATTGAGACTGACCCTTAACGTGATTCTTCGGGGGAAGGTTCTTTCTGCGGCTCTCCGCAGAAACGGCATATCTTTGCACTTAACTGTATCTTCTCGCCGCAGTTGGTGCACTCCTTCAGGTCACCCAGCCCTGACATCAGCCTCTCCTTCTCATCAGAGATGATTCCCTGGAAAAGATTAAGCTCCGTGTCGGTAATGAACTTCACCGGCTGAGCCATGCTGCCCCCGGCATATTCAATAACCAGGTACCGTCTCTTAAGCTTCAGCAGGAGCCACACTCCCGCGGCTGTCACCAGTGCGGCTATACCCAGCATTATGAAGGTCGACTGCATTACGTCAGACATTAACCCCAGTATGGCTGCAAGTACTCCGAATAATATCAGGGAGAGTCCAGGCCATGGCTTTGAGACCTCCTTGCTGGAGGTGCCTGTGACATCCTGAAGACTGACTATCTTTTTCCCTCTTGTTACCCTTATACCTCCGCCGTGAATATGCAGGCGTGATTCATACAGCTTTCCAACCTGGTAAACCCTCTTGTCTGAAACAATGATAGCCGAATCTGACAGATCGTCATCAACCAGGAGTGATGAGAAGTAATCCTGACCCAATATCGCCGTAAATTTCTCGTGCTGCGACGCGAAGAGGTTTTTGTAGTTGTATTTCATTGATATTGTCAGTTTGCCAGGTGGCTGTAACAGCCTGCAATTTTACCTCGCCTGCCAAATTTCGCGAATAAACCTCATAAAATGTGCGTTACAGCTCATAAATACAGGATATTTTTGACAAACAATGGGGTTCAGTGGACAAATGGTCAGAGTTCATAGATTACACGCTATCCGCATGATCAATCAGAGCTGTACAGGAGTTTTTCCTCTGCCGGGGTAGTAGTTCACCACCTTGCAATAGCAGTCCAAAAAGCTGATATTCAGTGTGTAAAAAACGTTAAGCCATGGCTGAACAAAAGACAGGAAGAGTCATCATCCGTTTTCCGGGTTATTCAAAATGGAGTGACAGGACCCACATGCGTGATTTCAATTGATCAATTACATTGCAGTATTCAGGGTACTCAGGATGCGGATCGTTAGCCAGAACATCCTTTATTCCGTTTGACATCTTGATCTCCGCTGACATTTTGATATTTGAGAGATAGAACTTTATTCCCGCCCCGGCTTCATAGTAAAGATCAGGTTTGCTGAGCCGCAGGTATACGGGCCTTTCAATCCGGTATTTGTCCTGGGCATAAAAATCGTACCTGTAGTTTATTCCGCCAATGAGATACGGTTTGATGTTCCGCATCCTCCATCCGTATCTCAGCTGAAGTGGTACTTCAAGAAAGCTCGATTCTATCTTCTGTGGGCTGAAGACCGTATCTGTCAAACTTGTGGTTGAAAAGCCGATATTCCTTTGTCCGAATGACATCCCTGGCAGGAGCCTGATATCGAAGAACTGGTTCAGTCTGAAATTTAGCGTGAGATGGATATTGATTCCCGGCAAAACACCCCCCATGGAGGGGTAGAGTGAATCGGAAACCTGAAATTGTTCCGACGGATCAATTTTGAAAGTCATTGCATTCAGCCCGATGCTGTACCCCGCATTGAAAAATTTCTCATCTTCCCAGGGGCCGTCAAAGGGCAGCTGTCTCTGTCCTGACAGGCCCAGCCCGAGCATAATCATCACCGCCGTAAGACTTATTCTTTTTAAACTGGCTTTCATAGCCTGTGACTGCTTAATAATTAGAGGGTACAAGATACAAATTATGATCGATTCATGGCATGATTGCCATCCCGGTAAGAGTGAAGCATATTAATATTCCGATTATTCTTTACTTTAGTTGTTTGAACGGAGGCCCTTAGAGGTGGCATCGGTTACGGAAAATCCTGTATCAACAAAAATCATGAAAGTATGAATGTATCCCGGGGAAAAAACAGATTCCATTTAGGATGGATAGTGCTGATACTCATCCTGGCCCTGCTCTATGCAACCAATCCTTCCGAAGGGCAGTTTACAACATTTCTGAAGGAAGAGATTGTGCAACAGGCTGAAGGTGACGAGACCCTGACGGGAGCACTGAAGAGGGTTGCAGCGGGACCAGCGGCAGTTATAGCCGGGTCAGCTGCTGAACGAAAGAATTATTTCTTCTTTTCAACCTTCCGGTTCACGGTGCTTGAAAAGGAGCATTACTATCTGGGTATCCTCGACAATTTCTTTCTCATTAGAAAAAAGTAATTAGAATTACGAAGCAATGGACAGGAACAGAGTGTCCGGGTTCCTTAAGGGTGTGGAGCTCTTCAGGAGCCTGACGGATGATGAGCTGCAAGAGCTGGCGGAATACATCAGTGAGAAGAGATGTGTTCCGGGTGACATCCTTTTCAGTGAAAACAGTCCGCGTGAAGACATCTTCGTTATTTACGAAGGAGAGGTGGAACTGTTTAAAATGAACCCGTATGGTATAGAGGTAAGGCTTGCCCTTTTCGGCACGGGCGACTTTATAGGCGAAGGAATATGGGAGGAAGATTCGCTGCATACCACCTCTGCCAGGGCTGTCAGGCCGGCAATCCTCTTCGACATCAACCGGGAGTTCTTTCACAGAAGCCCTTCCACAACCCTCAAGATCCTTCTCAATATTACGCGAATCATCTCCAGGCGGATGAGGAATGCCAACACCCGCATCCCCGGATACAGTGCCCAGTATGACCAGGGTACGACCCGGCTGGAGAGCGACCTGCTCGGGGAGCGGGAGGTGCCCGGTGATGCATATTATGGGGTTCAGACCCTTCGTGCTGTGGAAAACTTCAATATATCCGGCGTCACACTTAATTTCTTCCCCTCGCTGATAGAGGCTCTTTCAATGGTGAAGGAGTCAGCAGCAGAGGCTAACTTTGAGCTGGGACTGTTAGAAAAGGATGTCAGGGATGTCATCGTTACAGCATGCCGGGAGATACAGAACGGCAAGTATCATAACCAGTTCGTGGTTGACATGATCCAGGGCGGGGCAGGCACATCAACCAATATGAATGCCAACGAGGTAATTGCCAACAGGGCGCTGGAGATACTGGGGGAAGAGAAGGGCAACTATACCCGGTGCCACCCAAATAACCACGTGAACCTTTCACAGTCAACCAATGACGCCTACCCCACAGCCGTCAAGATAGCACTGTATAACTCCAACAGGAAGCTTGTGTCAGTATTGAAGACACTGGCCGGCGAATTCCGCAGGAAGGGGAAGGAATTTTCACATATACTGAAGATGGGAAGGACACAGCTGCAGGATGCTGTTCCGATGACTCTCGGGCAGGAGTTTGAAGCTTACGCCGTTACTCTTAATGAGGAGGTGGAGAGGCTCAACCAGAATGCCAGCCTCTTTCTGGAAATCAACATGGGCGCAACGGCTATCGGCACAGGTATCAACTCCGAACCGGGCTATTGTGCCAAAGTGATAAAGCATCTGAGCCGGATCACGGGACTGGAGCTGGTGCTGGCCTCCGATCTGGTGGAGGCAACGCAGGACACAGGCGCCTTTGTAATGTACTCATCAGCAGTGAAGAGGCTGGCTATAAAGCTCTCCAAGATATGTAATGATCTGCGGCTGCTCTCGTCCGGTCCGCGGGCAGGCATCAATGAGATCAACCTGCCACCCATGCAGCCCGGATCATCCATTATGCCGGGCAAGGTCAACCCTGTCATACCTGAGGTGGTCAACCAGATAGCCTTCAAGGTTATCGGGAATGACCTCACAGTCACCATCGCCTCGGAGGGAGGACAACTGGAACTTAATGTATTCGAGCCAATCATTGTGCAGAGCGTCTTTGAGTCCGTTGAGATGCTTATCAACGGTATGGATACGCTAAGATACCGCTGCGTAGAAGGTATAACAGCCAATGAGGAGCGTTGCAGATCAATGGTGGAGAGCAGCATTGGCCTGGTGACAGCACTGGTGCCATGGATAGGATACAAGGCGGCCAACGAGCTGGCCAGTGAGGCACTGAGGTCAGGGGAGAGCGTTTATGCCCTGGTGTTGAGTAAAAACCTTATGACCAGGGAGAAGCTTGATAAGATAATGGCCCCGGAGAATATGATCAGACCCGGGAAGATGAAAACTGAATAACAGAACGGTAAAGGGAAACAATCTGAGTACCGGGTCAGTAAGGAGTGCAGACCCAGCCATATGACTCAAGCTTGGTCTTGGACATGGCATTGCATACATACTGCCACTCACTTGTATTGCGGGGATTCTCACAGTACCAGCAGATCTGAACCTTGTCACACGAGGTGAAGCTCAGCATATAAAGCATGAGAAGAATTCCTGCTATGCGCACACCGACTTTCTTCTTCCCTGTTTTCATTCTGATTGACTGTGACTCTCTGCAAAAATACAATAAGTAGCAATAGAATTCAAAATCATTTCGTTGCTCTGTCTTACATCAGGCTGAGACGATCAGACTACGCCCGCATCATCATTTTTGTGGGAGGAACACGAGCCTGGCCCGGTAAGTAACTCCCCTGTGCTCGGCAACAACAGTATATACTCCTGTAGCAAGCCCGCTTTCTGACAGGTCCATCACGGTGGTGCCCTCAATATCTTTCACAATTACAGTTGTGCCAGTCATGGAGATGAACCGCAGTTTTATTGTGCCTTCACACTCTGCGCAGACACTCACCACGATAACACCGTTTGACGGGTTGGGATAGATATTAAGCCTTCCCTGGTTCTCCATGAAAACCTCTCCTGCAGAGGTGGAGACCGGATCGTCTGCAAATGGTGAACCCCCAATGTTGGCAGATCGTCTCCAGTAGGCTGCCAGGTCAGGATCGTCTGTGGGGTCGACCTGTCGGGGAACGAGCGAGTAACCGTCACCGTCTGCCTCAACCGGCCACGGCATATCATCTGAGTAGGTGAATGAGAGTATCCTGTTCATGGTCCTGTCATTAATCAGTACAAATTCACCGGAGTTGGAGAGATTACCGCTGAAGTTGCCACTGGGACTCATCCCGTAATATGAATAGAACTCCTCGGGTTTGGAGGCAATCACATAGAATCCTTTTGGCGGCAGCATCACTCCGGAGGGGACCGTGTACCTGACCGCTGTATCAATGGTCACCCCGGAGATATCCACCGCGTTCATGCCTGTATTTTTCAGTTCGAGGAACTCCAGGTCCTTACCGTCAACGGTACGGTCGCCAATAACCAGGTCAGCAGGATGATAATGTACCTCGGTCACCTTCAGGTATGAGTAGTCCTCATTGGTCATTGAAAATTTCACCTCCTTAAGCGCACTCCAGGTCTGACCGTCAAGTATGCGTGACCTGAAGATTGTTGATCCTGCAATATTAAGATTTGCGCCGTTTGATACCCTGACTGCCTTTCCTGACACTGCTCCTCCTGTCTGGCGCGGGTCAGTGCCGTCAGTGGTATAGTAAATGTATCCTCTCCCGTTTGGGTTCTCCAGTGTCACGGTCACCGGGTATGAGATGACCTTCTCATCAGTAAGAATCATTCCGGACTCTTTGACCACCGTGGCCGCCAGAGTCGGGAAGAGCCCTGCAGATCTCAGCTGGCTGATCACAATGTCTGATCTTGCCGGAAAATAGTTGTTCTCAATATCGTTTACTTCAGGCAGCCAGTCGTCAATCCTGTCCCTGGGATTTGCGATCTTTGCATCACCCCATCTGGCAGACTCTGCAATTATTGCCATATCTATCTGTTGCCTCCTGACCCTGAACCGGTTGATACATTTGCCCGGCGAGAGCGCGCCGCCGGAGTCGAAATGTTTCCTGGCCCTGTCCGCAAAGCGAAGCCGGTACTCGGCATTGGATACCAGCCTGTAGTGCAGCCACTGTGGCTGGAAATTGCTCAAACCCGATACTGACATCGCAGGATCATTGATAGTGACCCTGTTCTCATTGATGCCATCGGTGAGAGAGTACCGGTTAACGAACATTGAATGCTCTGAATCATGGGTCAGGAAAACAAAGCCCTCTCCTTTGTTCTTCCTGTTAAGTATAGCGAAGTAGTTGTTGGCCATAGAGTTGGATGCGAAGGCAGATACCGGTGCGTCAAAGTTGCCGGTGTAAAATATTACCAGCAGGTAATCTATCAGATTGTCAATGTTTACCCAGACCCGGGTATTCTTCACGGGATTGCCGTACTGGTCTCTGCCTTCCAGCGCGAAATAGTTTTCGTTGGAGGCAAAACCACGTATACACCTGTTCCACAGCTCCTGCCATGACTCCATGGTACCGTCAGTTGCCTCATTGAAATAAGGCCATGATTCGGTGGACACTTTTATGACATCATAGTCATCTTCACTGTCGCCAAAATAGGTTTCGGCATAGTCGGCATCAGGCCGTTCCTCGGTCTGATAGAGCCCCCAATACATGCCATTGAGGTACAGATGGTAGTACCGTCCCCTTGTAAACGGCTGCCCCATGTCGCGTTGCGTGTCCCTGGAGAAAATATCCCTCAGGAAGGTGTTGTGCGGGTCGCCCTCCAGGCTCCATGAGTAGTTCTGCTCCGTACGCAGGTCAACCTTGTCGAACTCGTCGGCCCCCTCATCGCCGAAGAGGGGATAGTGCAGCTTGCCCGGCCCGTACTCCTTCCTGAAGAAGAGACGGAAGGCATGCTTGGGGTTCTCCGGCCTGCGGCTCGCGCCGCCACGAATACGAACGCCTGCATTCACGCTGAATTCTACCGAGTTATCGGTATCAATGAGCTCCAGTGAGCACTGCCGTTCCCACTCCTCGCCGTGCATGTATGCGTTAACATATATTCCCTGTGAAGGGCTGAACATATCCGCATTATCCGTAACCAGTGAAATCGAAGGAATATCCCTCAGGCTTGTGCCCATATAAGGACTGTAGCGAGGATCATTAACCACATCGGGATCCATCTCCAGGTCTATCACCTGTCCGTTGACTGAAGATGTGGGCCAATCCCCGCCGGGGTGGCCCTGGGCAAGGACCCTGTCTGTGAAGATGAATGATCTTGTTACCGGCTTCGAGGGCGAATACCCATCCATTGCGAGCGAGGCCCTGACAATGAACACCGGTGTTTGGGGGCGCCCGGCGGATATATCGGGGTCAATCCTTACGGTGACAACAGTGCCGCTCCTTATGGCAGTCTGAGATGTCTGTGGATTACTGCCGTCAATTGTATAAACAACATCATACCCCGGCTCGCCGGAAGTGATCACCAGGTCAAAGGGAGTATCACAGAATCCGGCATCACGACTGATGTTCAGTGGGAGGCTGTCAGGAACTTCGGGGAGCGACAGTGAAGCATTGATGCCCAGGTCAAAATAAAAGTCGGAGCTGTTGAGTGAGAGATTGAATGCCTGTATACAGAGAAGGTTCGTGCCCTCAACAAGTGGTACGTCAGTTGAGTCAAGAGTATAGACCTCAAAGATCCCTGACTCGTGGTTCGCCGGGGCAAAGGCGGTGGATGAGAGCGTAGCCGGGGCATTTCTGCTCATTACGCGTGTGCCGTTAATCCAGATCACGAATCCGTCATCATAATTGACATTAAACAATATGTTTTTTATCCTGTCAACAGAGAAGGCGTTGAATGAGCTCCTGAGATAGAGGGTTGAGTAGTTGTTTATCATATCATTAAGCACCAAGCCGCCGGTGCCGTCACCATAACGGAAAGGAGCATTGCCCAGGCTCCAGCCTGAATCATTGAAGGTGTCAGTCATCCAGTCCGCGGGCAGGCTGCCGGCACCTGAACCTTTGAGGTACCGGAAGGAGGAGCCTGTACTGAAATCAATCTGGCCCTGCATTACAGAGCACAGGGTGAATATGAGAATAACAATGAGCAATCGGAAGCGCATCATACGGTTTCAATCACAGATATCCACGACCAGTCTTAAGAGTCCGTAGTTCCCGGATATCCAAAAATAGCTCTTTTTATCTTAAACGTCCGGAAAAGCTGCAGGTTGCCGTATGTTGTACAATAATCTTTAGGGAGATCTAATAGAGTATACAGTGAGGGCCGGCCGGCATTGACCGGGTAATTTCTGCCATGGGCACCTGCCGTGCAATCCTGATGCTCACTGTGCCACAGGAATGAACCGCGTACGGGTCAGAAGAGCGAATATTCCACCCTGGTGATCTTCTTTGCTGTCTTGAGCGTGTCATGCAGCAGGCCACTCAGGTGGTGAAGTTCAAACTCTTTCCCGCCCCTCTCCTTGGCGTAAAACCTGCTTGCCTTACCGGGTGATGATCTGATCACAACATCCCGCGAGGTATTCATCAGGTACGTCCTTCCATGAGGCAGACTCATAAGATGAAAATTGTAGTCCATATAGTTTGAAATACCTGTTTTTCTTCCTGAGCAGGGTCTTTTTTTGCCGGATACCATCATGCTGAATGATGGCAGACCCGTAATCCGTTTATATTAAACGTTGATTAATGCAAAAGATTGCTGACAATAAGTCATTTGCGGAATATTTCTGCAAGTATTGCCAACAGAGCCCGGTTTGCGGACCGCCGGTCGCGATCCGGGCAATGGCAGAGAGATGATTTATTGATCCTGCATGGGGTCCCGGATACGAATATTCCTCCCTGAGAGTTATATAGAGTACTGATTGAATTACCTTCGTTAAATACCTGGCGAAAAATGATGATGAAAGGAAAATGTGGAGGGTGGCTCACCCCAATGATGGCCACGATAAGCATTCTGGCAATGCCGGCATTGATCACGGCGCAGGACGTTCCAGAGACGGCCAACACATACGGGCATAGCGGTGACACCCTGAAATGCAGGGGAAACATCATACTCAGCAGTGCTGCGAGGCTGAATGGCGACCCGGACGCCGCAACAGGGTACCTGCGTGATGTAATGGCCTGGTGCCCCGACATCTCTGAGGATATCTACACTGATGGAGAATCATTGTACAGGGAGCTCTTTGACCGGTCTGGCCTGCAGGAATATGTGGACACAATCCTGATGGTTCTGACTCAGCGGACTTATTATTTCGGCAACAAACCTGCAAATGACCTGCATAAGGCTGAACTCCTCCTTGATCTGGCAGGAGACGACCCGGAATACCTCGGTCTGTGCTACAACATACTGCTGGAGGCGGCCGAGAGTTACCCGGATCAGATGGGATGCGCAGATTTTGTGCGCATGGCAACCGTTGCTGCCAGCCTCTATGCTATGAGCATAATAGATACGGATGAGATGGCAAATGCTTTCATTACATCTATCGGTACTGTTGATGACAGGATTGAAAACAGCCAGGGTGATTGCAATAATTATGAGGACCTGGAGAACATGGAGACATTCTACAGGACCAGCGGCGCCATGACCTGCGAGGGGCTGACGACCCTTTATGCTGCGAAAGTCGACCGTAACTTTCGTGACACTCTCTTCATAGGAAAGGTGTATGATATGCTTACCCTGGCTGACTGTACCGGTTCAGACCTTTATTATAACGTGGCAGTAAAAATGTATGCAAACAAACGCTCAGTGGAAAACGCCCTCAGGCTGGCAGAGCTTAATGTCACACGCAATGACAGTGACCGGGCCATATCATACTTCACTGATGCCTATAACCGTGACACCAGCATTATCTCCCGTTCCGGGGTCCTTAACAGAATTGCACTTTCAGACCTGGGCCAGGGCAGAAGACAGGAGGCAAGGAACCGTGCTGAGCATGCATGGCAACTGAATAATCGCAATGCCAGGGCCCTGATGATTTTGGCTGAATGTTACGCCGGGGCAGAGCTGGGAAACGACTTCGACAATCACGCGGCATACTGGGTTGCAGTTGATTACCTCGAGGCAGCCATTAAAGTTGATCCCTCGCTGAGGCAGGAGGCTGAACCCAGAATAAAAGCCTGGTCCGGACTCTTTCCCACGAGGGAGGAGTGCTTTTACCGCCGCATACTGGATGAGGGTACCGTTATCACCGTCGGCAGCTGGGTCAATGAGGTAACCCGCGTCAGGTTCAGAAGAGATCAGTCCGGAAGGATTCTGTAACAGTAACCCGTTCGGTTGAAAACCGGGTTCCGGGGATATCCGAATTCTTATCATTGATTATTTTCCATTAGTCAAAAATCTGTGTAATACCATCTTTGGCGTTGTGGTTTCATAACTACAATATAATCAGACATATATTCCAGCCCACACACCATGCGGGCACCAAAAAGCCCGGTTTATCATAAAAAACCGGTTCTTTTTGACGAAGAGTATATTTTCGCTTGCGAGAGGCTCTGTCACGACAGTGAATCCCCGTGAAAATTTGATAAGCAGTATCCGTAACTGACACAAAATCACCTAATTCCGAACTTATCCCCTTGCCTGGCATGGGTATGTGGTGTAACTTTGTACCGAAGGTCAAAACAAACAGCCATGAAGACAATCAAACAAATTTCGTCGGGTCTGCGTGTTGCTTCCGGATACATGGAGGTAGTCCGTAATTTATGTAATGAGCAGGCTTCAAATCGCTCTGCGATACGTGCCATACTGTTGGGTGTGATCTTTCTCCTGAACTCTTTCCTTGTTCCGGGAGGAAGCCTTGTGATGACGGAAGAGATGAAACTCCATGCTGAGAGGTCACTCTTTTATTTTGATATCCGTTATCAGCCATTCTGCGAAGATCTGCTGAAAAAATGCCTTGAATTTGAAGGAGTGAAATACCAGGAGATAGTTATTCTGCAGTCACAGCTTGAAACCGGATATTACACTTCCGATATTTTTATTAATGCAAATAATCTCTTTGGAATGAGATATCCGAAATACAGGCCCACTGTTGCTACAGGGATTTACAGGGAACATGCCCGTTATGAACACTGGTCTGACTCGGTGATTGATTATGCATTGTGGCAGAAGTGGTACCTGTCACAGGGTTACAGGATAGAAGGAAATGAAGACAATGATTTTTACCTTGTGTTCCTGAATTGTATCCCTTATGCCGAGGATAAAAATTATATCCCGAAGCTGGTAAAGCTGTCAAAAGGCGGTCTCGCATAGATGTCCTGGGGGGTTTACAACCCGTCGGGTTGAAGGCAATTGTTACCCGTGACAAAAAATATATGATGACTGTCAGGTTTTCGTAATTTTATGCCGAATAAGATTCACCAACTAATTGCCTTTGCCATGAAAAGAATAGTATTGATACTTTTTTTGACTATTTACAATGTGCATGCTTTCTCCCAGCAAAGAGGCGTAGAGCTCTCGCATTACCTCTTTCCCGGATTTGTTCAGGGTACTGTTCTGATGCAATCCGGACAGCAATACAAGGCTATGCTTAACTACAACACTCTTTCAGAGGAAATGATCTTTGACAGCAAGGGCAGGAAGCTGGCCATCGGAAATGAGGAGAGGGATAAGATAGACACTGTATACATTCTGAACAGGAAATTCTTTGTAATGGATAACAGGTTTGTTGAGCTGGTATACAGTGCCGGTTACGGGCTTTATGCCGAGCACAGATGCGATGTGAAATACCCCGGCAAACCGGCCGCCTATGGCGGTACCTCGGAGACCTCCTCCATCTCCACCTACTCAGGGATTTACAGCGGAGGGACGTTTTATGAACTGAAACTGCCTGACGGCTTTACAATAAGGCCATATACAGTATACTGGCTTAAAATAAACGAAGAGAATAAAAAATTTGTCAGCCTGAAACAGCTGATCAGGTTATTTGGCGACAGGAAGGACGAGATCAGGGAATACCTGGGCAGCCATAAGGTAGATTACAATGACCGGGAGAGCGTGGTCAGCCTGATCAGATACCTTGAGGCTAATCGGCAGGATTGACCACCTTCTTCAGCAGCTTGAAATACAATGCTGCATACAGCAGGAGTGAGGCAAGCCACAGGATTATCAGGTTGAACATGCTAATTGATTGATATGGAAGATTTTAAAAAAAGCATCGTTGAATCTTTAAACGGATTTGATGTTGAGCTTTATCCATTTCTCCCTTATATTCTTCAGGATTTATGGGAATTTGGCACTGACTCTTCAATTATTGTTGCTTTAATAAAAGACAATATCAGGGGAAACAATCTCAGAATATTGGATTTAGGCTGTGGTAAGGGGGCAGTTTCAGTGCATATTGCTGAAGAAATTGAATGTACTGTAAAAGGAATAGATGCAATGCCCGATTTCATTGAATCAGCCAAGAATTATGCTAAACAATTTAACGTACAGGATAAATGTGATTTTGAAACAGGTGATATTCGGGTAAGGATAAAAGAATTAAAGGATTTTGATGTTATAGTTTTGGGGGCGATTGGTTCTGTATTTGGTGATTTGTATAACACACTAAGAATTATTACAGAATCAATTAAACCATCAGGATATGTTTTGTTGGATGATGGATATTTACCAGAAGAATTACTGACAAACTATAATCGTTGTTTAAGACAAAATAGTTTTTATAACCAGATAACCACCGCAGGATTTGATATTATTCAGGAAGTAATTTTTGAGAAGGAATTTATTGAAGAATCTGATAGTTGTATATATGATTCAATAAAAAAAAGGATAAACGAATTGAGAATAAAGTACCCCAATAAGAAAGAAATATTTGACGAATATTTAAAAGGGGGTGTAAATAATTTTGTGTAAATGAATTTGTAGCTGCTTGGGTAACCAACCG
>CAZVLJ010000056.1:0-17813 GCA_964627825.1 uncultured Rikenella sp.
TTACGGGTTTCATGCAATTGTGTCAGTAAAACTGCCATAAATACATAAAACGCCAGATTTCAAAGTTAATTCTATTGTAAAATATAGAAGGCAAGAATTGTGCCCAATTTTTAACACCAAATGTTAACAAATAGAGGCTTTAAAAGGTTAAAAGATGCTCCATTTTGATTATTTTCGGGGATTAATTTCAAAGATTAAAATTTATATTATAAAACACTAATTATCAATATTATATGTCAGATCAGGCAAAAATAATCAAAGTTAATATCGAGGAGGAGATGAAGTCGGCTTACATCGATTATTCGATGTCAGTCATTGTGTCAAGGGCATTACCTGATGTACGTGACGGTCTGAAGCCGGTGCACAGGAGGGTTCTCTTTGGTATGTCGGAGCTTGGAGTGCTGTCCAACCGGCCTTTTAAAAAATCGGCGAGAATAGTGGGGGAAGTTTTGGGAAAATATCACCCGCACGGGGATTCATCGGTATATGATGCCATGGTAAGGATGGCACAGGAGTGGTCATTGCGCTATCCGCTCGTTGACGGTCAGGGGAACTTCGGTTCGATAGACGGCGATAGTCCTGCAGCCATGCGATACACAGAAGCCAAGCTGAAGCGTATAGCAGAGGAGACTCTCTCAGACATTGAAAAGGAGACTGTTGATTTCCAGACAAATTTTGATGACACGCTGATGGAGCCAACGGTATTGCCAACGAGAATACCCACCCTTCTTGTTAACGGGGCTTCCGGCATTGCAGTCGGCATGGCCACCAATATGCCGCCTCATAACCTCACCGAGTCGGTTGATGCAATCATAGCCTACATTGACAACCCGGAAATAACGGTGGATGAGCTGATTCATCATATCAAGGGTCCTGACTTCCCCACCGGAGGAATAATATATGGAGAACAGGGGATCCGAGAGGCTTACGAGACGGGCAGGGGAAGGATAGTTGTAAGGGCCAGGACCGAGGTTGAGCTGACCCATTCCGGCAGGGAATGCATAGTGGTCACCGAGATCCCGTACATGGTGAACAAGGCAGAGATGATAAAGAAGATCGCTGACCTTATCAATGAAAAGAAGCTGGAAGGAATATCATACATTAATGATGAGTCAGACAGGAACGGTATGCGCGTGGTGATCATCCTGAAGAAGGAGATGCCCGCCAATATCATTCTGAACCATCTCTACAAACATTCCCAGCTACAGACATCGTTCAATGTCAATAATATAGCGTTGGTTAAAGGACGTCCCAGGACTCTCCCCCTGAAAGAGATAATTGAGAATTTTGTCAATCACAGGCACGATGTCGTTGTTCGCAGGGCGAAATATGATCTAGACCAGGCTGAGAAGCGGGCTCATATCCTTGAGGGACTTATCATTGCGAGCGACAATATTGATGAGGTGATTGCCATTATCAGGTCGTCACAGAATGCCGATATCGCACGTGAGAGGCTGATGGAACGCTTCAGCCTGACCGACGTGCAGTCAAGGGCTATCGTAGAGATGCGCCTGAGGCAGCTTACCGGCCTCGAGCAGGATAAGTTACATGCAGAGTATGAGGAAGTTAAGAAGCTCATAGAATACCTTAAAAGTGTACTGGCAGATGAGAAGCTGCAGATGCAGATCATCAAGGATGAACTGACCGAGATAAAGGACAAATTTGGCGACAAGAGACGTACTGAGATCATTCCCGCAGCAGGGGAGTTCAACCCTGAGGATTTCTATGCAGACGACGAGATGGTGATAACCATATCGAACATGGGTTATATCAAGAGGACTCCCCTGACAGAGTTCAGGGTCCAGAACAGGGGAGGGACAGGCAAAAAGGGAGGTACCACCCGTGAGGAGGACTTCATTGAGCACATGTATATTGCAACGATGCATAACACCATGCTTTTCTTTACAAGGAACGGCAAATGCTACTGGCAAAAGGTGTATGAGTTGCCTGAAGGAACCCGCACAAGCAAGGGGAGAGCTATACAGAACCTGATAAATATAGAGCCTGAGGACAGCGTAAGAGCATTCATCAACGTCAAAACACTTGATGATGAGGATTATATCAATAATAACTTCATAGTTCTCTGCACACGCAAGGGCATTATTAAGAAGACTTCACTTGAGGCTTACTCACGTCCCAGGGCTAACGGTATCAACGCCATAACCATCAGGGAAGAGGATGAGTTGCTTGAAGCGAGGATGACCAACGGCAGACATGAGATAATGCTGGCAGTAAAATCCGGTCGTGCCGTCAGATTCAATGAAGCCACTGTGAGACCTATGGGCCGGACAGCATCAGGAGTGCGCGGCATCACTCTCTCGGGTGAAGATGACGTGGTCATTGGCATGATAACTGTTGAAAATGAGTCGTCTGATGTGCTTGTTGTTTCAGAAAACGGCTACGGCAAGAGGTCTGCAATAGGTGACTACCGGATAACCAACCGTGGCGGAAAGGGTGTCAAAACAATTAACATAACTGACAAAACCGGAAAACTGATAGCTCTTAAAGGAGTGAATGATCAGTTTGACCTGATGATCATAACGCAGGCAGGCATCGTCCTGAGGATTCCTGTCAGCAGTCTGAGGGTTATGGGCAGAGCCACCCAGGGTGTAAGGCTGATTAATATCAGAGAAAATGACTCAATTGCCTCGGTTGCGTATGTAGAAGTAAATGAAGAAGATACAGAGCAGGAAAACGGTTTTGAGGAGCAGGCAGGGGAGAGCGTGGAGTAATTTGGCAAATTATTTGAAGAATATATTCTAAAGTTATATTTTTGGAACAACATTTAAAAGCAAATTATCTAGACATGAAGAAGATCACACTATTGGTACTGGCAGTAATAATCTCCTCTGCTGCAATAGCACAGAAGGGAAAAATCAGAGCCGCTGAAACATTTATCAGGGAAGGTGCATTTGACAAGGCAAAGGAAGCCATTGAAACAGCAATCACCCACCCGAAGTCAATGGGCCTTGCAAAAACCTATTATGTAAAAGGTAAGCTCTGCCAGGCCGCTTTTGAGTCAGGAGACCAGAAGTTCATTGAGCTTTATCCGGATATTCTGATGGAATCTTACAGGAACTTTGAGAAGGCTGTTGAGCTCGATCCCAAAATCAAGAACACAATCATTCAGGAGAATGCTTACGCCCTTCTTGGGAATTCCTTCCTGAACGATGCCATCAACAAGTTCAATGACAAGAACTTCGTGGAAGCAATGAAATCATTTGAAAGGAACGTGAAAGTCACAGCCAGTGATCTCTACGTGGGGATGGTTGACACTCTCGTGATCTTCAATGCCGGGCTGGCTGCCTACAACGCAGAGATGTATCCTGAGGCAATTGCCCATTTCCGCACCTGCACCGAGTCGGGCACCGAAGATACCAAACCTTACATATTCATTAGCGACAGCTACCTGAAGATGAAAGATACCGTAAATGCTGAGGCAATCCTGATGGAGGGCTATAAGGCTTATCCTGACACGCTGGATATCATCCTGCAGGCAACCCAGTTCTATCTTGATGCCAATAACTCCGAAAAAGCCTTTGAATTCGTTCATAAGGCCATGGAGATGGATCCTGATAATCACATTCTTTACCTTGTTGAGGGAAGCCTCCATATGAAGCTGGAAGACTACAATAAGGCCATTGAGAGCCTTAAAACATCACTTACCAAGAACCCGACACAGTTTGAAAGCAACTACAATATCGGCCTGTCCTATGTTTCAATAGCAAATGAGATGCTTAATGAAGCTAATATGATAGCTGACAACAAAGAGTATGAGATTGCCAAAGACAAGGCATTTGAGGAGATGCAGAAGGCTATTCCGTTCTTCCTTGAGGCAGAAAAGGCAAATCCGACATCGCTTGCAACACTCGAGTTCCTGAGGGAGATCTACCTTAAGCTGAAGATGATGGATGAATTCGAGGCTTACAAGGCAAAAGTAGAAAACCTGTAGAAGGTAACTGATCAATACAAAAAAAGGCACCCGCGTTGTGGTGCCTTTTTTTGTACCTGTCCGGGAAGGAAGGGGAGGATCATTTAATCATGCCCGAACACAATGTGATTACCAGGGAATATGGGCAACCTTATCTGTTCAGATGTATCTACTTAACATAATATTAATTATAGGCAAATAGTTGTGTGACGATAACTTGTGTTATTCTACAGGTATTATGGCACTTAAGAGATTACTCTGCGGGGATTCGTTGAATGCAGAATTACTTTGGGGTGATCCGCTGAGTGCGGGATTACTCTATGGTCTTTCCCCGACGCACCTGAACGTTCTCGTAGTAACCTGATTACTTTCAAATCCCCCTCATGTCAAATGTGGAAATCATCCTGTTCCAGTGACCCGTTACTTTTTCCCCGGTTGCTGTCGTGCATTCAAAATCCAGTACATAAGAGTCGCGTTCAATAGATACTTTGACAATACCCGACACTGCATTCACAATTGTCCCCGTCTGCTCGGCGAAATTAACAGTCATCCCGAAATTGGCGGCATCGAAAGTCAACGGTTCTTTTCCTTCTGCTGTAAATTGGTAAGTTCCGGCAGTCAGTTCAGTAGCAGATGAAGAATAGAGCTGGAAAAACCCAACATTACCGGTACCGTTGAACTCGTGTCTTTCACGGTCATAGCTGATACCGTTTGAATACAGGGTAACATCAAAGTTATACCCTGTAGCGTCCTCTGCAAGACCATAATTGTGAATAAATCCCTGGTCCAGAGGATAATCGTTAACCGTGTACCTGAAATGGTTTGGTTCCTCAGGCTTGCTGCATCCCGAAATACCAAAAAGAGAAGCCATGAGTACAATTGCTGCAAAGACTTTAAACTGTTTCATAACTGTATTATATGAGGTTAATAATCTGCCCGGTATGTCGACTAAAACATTTGGATATCTAATTTGTTCACTGGTTTTGAGCTGATTAACTAAAATGGCGCATGCCAGCTGGCGTCAATTGAAGAGATTTTTGTACTTTCACGCTCTGCCACCGGTGCATTGAGATGCTCTGTTGATGCAGCATTCCGGATGCTCCGGTATTGTAATAATGATCAATACCCCTCCCATGGAAAAGAAACCTCAGATAGACCGGTCAACAATCAGTTTCCTGCATGATCTCAGTCGACATAATGACCGCCTGTGGTTTACCGGGAATCGTCCCCGATATGATAAGGCCCGGGAGAACTTTTCCCATTTTGTTCAGGCGGTGATAGATGACATAATAGAGTATGATTCCATCATGCGCGGCCTGGAGGCGAAGAGCTGCATATTCAGGATCAATCGCGACATAAGGTTCACGCGTGACAAGTCCGTTTATAAAACCAATTTTGGGGCTTTCATCGTTCGCGGCGGCAAAAAGAATGGCGACAGGTTCCCCGGTTACTATCTGCATATTGAGCCAGGCCAGTCGTTTGTTTCGGGTGGAGCTTACATACCTCCCTCACCCTGGCTGAACAGAATACGTGAGAATATTTCCGTCAATGGCAACAGGCTTGTGCAGATAATAGACAGTAAGGAATACAGGAAGTACTTTGACGGGCTTGAAGGTGAAAAGTTAAAGGTTCCTCCCCGTGGCTATTCGAAGTATCATCCTCATATTGAGCTTATTAAGATGAAGAGTTACCTGCCCGAGAAGTTGTTTACAGATGAAGAGGTTGTCTCTGCGGGATTCTTCAGGGTTGTTACAGGTGCTTTCCGTGCCATGAAGCCGCTGAACGATTTCCTCAGTGAAGGAATTTGATAATGTAGTTGCTGCGGTTCCAGTACCATAAGTCCGGGCCGGATAATGCTCCTTCTCACTTGAAGCTGCAGTCATGCGGAAGGTCCGGGCCAGATGCCAGTATGTTTCACTTGCATGTGTAGTCATGTAAGAAGTCCGGGCCGTATCACGGCTCTGCACATTTCCGCCATAAGTGTGCTTGAATTCCAAAAAACATTATCTTTCGGCATAATATAAGAAACCTCGAAAATGAAAAAGTTTTTATTCACTATTGTTCTGGCAGCCATGATTCTGCCATTTGCAGCCGCCCAGGATAAGCTTGAAATCGGCAAGAAAGCTCCTGAATGGGTTCTGACTGATGCTGCCAAGAAGGAATTCACCATGAACTCCTGGCCCGGCAAAGTGCTTCAGATCAATTATGTTGACCCCGACAATGATGATCTCAATGATCCGTTCAATGATGCCATAGATAAGGCAGTTGACGTGGATAAGGTTATTGATCAGAACGCCTTCAAGGGATTCGGGATTGTCGACCTGCAGTCGACCAGGCTGCCTGACGGGCTGGTACGCGCCATTGCAGGCAGGAAAGCAAAAAAGTACGATACCACCATCCTCTTTGACTACAAGGGCCTGCTACATGAGAAATGGGACATGCCAAAGGACAGTTACACCATTGTGATAGTGGACAAGAACCGCATTGTCCGCGGTGTCTTCAAGGGCAAGATAGCTGACGGCGACATACCGGGCATAATTGATATGATAGTGAAGCTCACCAAAGAGTAGGCATAGCTGAAAAATTAAGAGAGGTTGTCCTGCAAAAAAAAGGACAGCCTCTTTTTTTGTGATGTAATGTCAGCTGCCCGGGGGTTGAAAGAAGCCGACTGTTGTGCTTCAGAGAATCAGGCGTCGGGAGCCTGTGGCTTACTGATCCGTAGCATAATGCAGCCGGTCAGTTATTTGCAAAAGTTATCTCCTGGTTGATTCTGAATCTGATCCTCAGTATGCCTTCATTGAAATCAGCCGAGGTTATAAGAAATGATCCTATTTCCGAGGTGTTTGATACATGCTCCCCGATACAGGGACAGGCATCAAAGTTACCGATTGTAACAATCCTTATCATGTCTCCGGTTTCTTCCGGAAGCTTCCCGGTGAAATATCTCTCATCAGCCTCCCTCCTGCTTACGATCTCATCTCCCACCGGTATCTTTAGCTTAATTATCTCATTTACAGTCCTTTCCACCGCTCTTACCTCTTTCTCGGACAAACCTTTCCTGATACGGTAATCGCATTTGCTCTTCCGGCTCTCTATGTGGCTGTTGAATGATCTGCCGCAGTGGTACATCTTATCCATTACAGAGTTAAGGATATGCTCCGCAGTATGCATGGCGGGATTATAGTCTTTACCTGGCATGATGAATGTATATCTGGAGTATTGAAACGGTTTGTAAAGGTTAATATTTTGCCTTCAACCTCAGAAAAGAGTGTCATGGATGTAAATATTGCTTCTCTGGCTGTCTGCTTTTTCTGTGTCAGGTGACGGGGTCATCGCCTGAAAGGTACACCTGAAGTTTCAGCCGACAGAGCGAACGGCCAGTCAGATCACCTACAGATCATCTCCCTGGGATTTTTCATGACAGGTAAAATCATCTACAGATCATCTCATGAGGGTTCTTTTCACCCATTCCTTCTCTGACTGCAGGTAGCTCAGCATCTGCGACCAGTCGCCCGGCATGGCGGAGTACTTCTGCTCCTCCCTGTCCAATGCCTCAATGCATTTCAGGAGGGCTGTTTCCGCTTCATGCCTGCAGCCCATCCTTAAGAGAAGAAGGGCTTCCTGCTTGAATGCCCCCGGGGGCACTTCTGCGACACTTTCTGTAACAGAGCGGACCACTGAAAGCGCTTTCTCATCCTCTGTATCAGAACCGGAAAGGTTCATCATCGCCTGTGAAAGAAGAACCATGTCATCAGTGGTTGCAACCCCTGAGGCAATATTTCTTTCAAGGAGCCTGCGACAGAGAAGGTAGTGCGACTGGTTGTATGCCCTGAATGCATTGAATGACATTACCGGTGCAATAAGTCTCTCATAATCAATCGAAAAATATTTAACTGTGTCCGCAAAGGTAGCTGCCCTTTTGGCAGCATCAGGGAAGTAACCGCCGGTGAATCCCAGGTAATAACTACCCATCAGCTCACCTGTCTCAAGCACTTTTTTGAGCATTGAGGCAAGGACTGACGGTTTCATCCCGCATGACAGAAGGACTGACACCGCGCAGTTGTCTGCTTCCAGTTCCTGCTGTGTGGTGTACCTGATAACATTGCCCAGGTCCCGCTCCAATCCATTGGCCAGACTTGTTTCATATATTGTCAGATGGTGATCCAGGGCAAAATGTGCTACCTCCTGGGCCATCAGCGCCAGCAGCTCTGCCTCACTGTTCACTGCAGTTATCATGCCCGTGGTGATAATCATTGTGCCATCAGGACCAACCCATGCATCGGGGGTAATTTCCGCAAGTATGCGGAGGCTCAGTATTCCGGGTCGTTTATCAGTATGGCGGACCGGATAGACCATCCTCAGGATACTGTAAAGCCTTGCTTCAAGGTAACTGTCTATATAGAATGAGTTGGCCTGTTCCACAGTGCTGATATAGTCCTTCATCATCTCCTCCATAGCGAACCTCTGCTCATAATCATAGCCTGATTTAAGGAGCTGGTCATATACCCGTGCCTCCAGTAATAACTTCTGCCAGAGTGATTCGATATCCCCGGGGATTAACTCATATAGCCTGAGTTCAGGCTGACTGACGTCAGAAGTTTTTCCTGTAACCGGATCCGGGGCAGTCTGAAGTGTAAGGAATCCGCGCGATCGCCTGACATTTTCAAATGTAACCTCTTCACCTGTAGTGCGATGCCTGGCTTTCAGGTTCAGGGATATCTGGCAGAGAGCCCCGACAGGGGCCATAAAAAGAAGTATGACCAGCAGAATGGCAGCTTTTTTCATGGCAGTTTCTATTTTAAGGACATTTTATCAACAACAAGAATCATGCTATATATCAATCATTCATTCCTTTTTTTTATTTCCTGAACAATTTCAGGCTCACATTTCTTCAACATCCTCTATGTCACGGCCCATGCTCTTCTTGAGCTGGTACAGGTCATGCTTCATTGATGCGACTGTGCGAAGGAGCTGTTTCTCCGGCAGCACCGGTTCAGGTAACTCATTGCTTATGTAATTTACGAATTTCCAGATTTCCCTGACATCATTAATATGGACTTCATAGGGCTCATAAAGCGGATTCAGGGAATAGAGCACCAGCCTGCCGCTTTTTTCGATGTTGTTCTCTGCCACCTTGAAGACTATACCGTCATTTGACGTAAGAATTATATATGCCTGCCCGCTCCTGATATCATGCCAGTCCTGCAGAAACTCACCGGTTACCCAGGCTTTGTCAGGTATTGGCAGCATGGAGTCACCCTTCAGCTGGAAGGTGCGGTACTTTCGGTTGGGTGACAGAAAGGGCAGGTTGAACAGAGGGAGATCGCCTATGAATTCCGGATCAGAATAGCCTGTGGTATAGCCTGCCTTGGCCTTCTCGCTGACGAGCTCAATATTCTCGTGGTTGTCAGGAGTGACGGTGGTGGCAAGCACCCTGAGATTGCTTCCTTTTATATATGCATCATATCCCCTCTCAAGCTCACCCAGCTGGCTCTCTGAGAGATGGGTGAGGTCAATCTTGAGAAGGGTGTCAAGAGAGATGTTATAGTAACCCGAGAAGGCCACCAGGGCCTCTATGCCTGGCTGTGCCACGCCATTCTCGTAGCCGCTGAGGGTTGACCTCTTCATCTGCAGGGCTGATGCCACGTCATCCTGAGTGCGCCCCCTTCGTTTTCTCAAAAATTTTATGTTCGATGTGAAGTACATATTACAGAAATTGATTATATTGTAATCACTAATTTGATTAATTTCTAATCAAAGATAAATGAAGTTTTTGAAATAACAAGCAGAAAATGAAAAAAAAGGCAATAGGCAGTAGGCAATAGGCAATAGAGAAATAATTGTAAAGCATGACAACAAATCAATAAATGGCCATAAATCGGCAGCCTGCAATCCTCAGTCATTAACTGACTGACTGCCGACTGCTGACTGCTGACCGGAGACTGGACAATGGACGCACGCAGCATATTACATCTTGATCTTGACACCTTCTTCGTGTCGGTGGAAAGGGTTCGCGACAGCCGGCTCAATGGCCGTCCCGTGATCATCGGCGGCAGCTCTGACCGCGGGGTGGTCTCCAGTTGCAGCTACGAGGCGCGCAGCTTCGGCGTCAGCTCGGCCATGCCGATGAAAATGGCCCGTGCCATGTGCCCCGAAGCGGTTTACATCCGCGGTGATATGGAGATGTACACGAAATATTCGAGGATGGTTACTGACATCATCGCCGATAAGGCGCCGCTCTATGAGAAAGCGTCAGTGGATGAGCACTACATTGATCTCACCGGGATGGAGCGCTTTCACGGCTGTGCCCGCTGGGCTCATGAGCTGCGTGACACTATCATAAATGAGACAGGGCTGCCCATCTCCCTGGGACTGTCGGTCAACAAGACCGTCTCAAAGATAGCTGCCGGCGAAGCCAAGCCCAACGGTGAGAGGAAGGTGGCACAGCAACAGGTCCTCCCCTTCCTTGACCCTCTCTCCATCAGGAAGATACCGATGATAGGCCAGAAGACATACCATACACTGCGCTCGATGGGCATCTCCACTATAAACACCCTGAGGAACATACCTGCCGAGATGCTGGAGTCACTCATGGGCCAGAACGGCATGGAGATATGGAAGAAAGCCAACGGCATTGACAACACGCCGGTAATCAGCTATTCCGAGCAGAAGTCTATCAGCACCGAGCATACCTTTGAGCGTGACACCACTGATACGGTTATGCTCAATCAGATGATAGTGAGCATGGCCGAGAAGCTGGCCTATGAGCTGCGGCGCCAGGAGAAGCTGGCATCATGCCTGACGGTGCGGATACGTTACTCTGATTTCGACACTCACACGCTGCAGCAGAGGATCCCCTACACTGCCTTTGACCATGTGCTCATCAGCGAGGCACAGAGTCTCTTCCGGCGTCTATGGCAGCGGCGCATGCTCATCAGGCTCATCGGGGTAAAGGTGAGCGGCCTGGTGCGCGGGGTGCAGCAGTTGGATATGTTCGAGGATACACCCGAGATGGTGAGTCTTTATATGACGATGGATAATCTTCGGAACCGTTTCGGCCGGCATGCCATCCGCCGGGCCGCCGGGGTGATGACCGCCGCGGAGCGCAGCGAGCGCGAGCTCAGAAAGGCGTCTGAGCTCCTGGCCGAGAAATCACGCATGGAGGAACGCCTGCGGGGATGGCACTATCATTAGCAGGCAGTAGGCAGTAGGCAGTAGGCAGTAGTGGAAGTTGCTGATTAATTGTGAATTACAAGACCTTCAGACCTTCAGACCTCAGACCTTCAGACCTTCAGACCTTCAGACCTCAGACCTTCAGACCTTCAGACCTTCAGACCTTCAGACCTTTAGACCTTTAGACCTCAGACAATGTACATCAACTGCCACTCATATTACAGCCTGCGATACGGCACCCTTTCCGTGGAGCGCCTTTCTGAGCTCGCCGCGGCTGCGGGCGTGAAGCGGATGGTGCTGACTGACATCAACAACACCACGGGAGTGCCCGACTTCGTGCGTGAGTGCCGCAGCCGCAATATCACCCCGGCGGCCGGGATAGAGTTCCGCAACGGCAACAGGCTGCTGTACATAGGCATAGCCCGCAATAACGAGGGCTTCCGGGAGCTGAACGAGTTCCTCACACATCATAACATCACCGGTGAACCGCTTCCTCCCCGTCCTCCCTCCTTCCCCAACGCATATGTCATCTATCCGGCCGGCAGCGGAGCGAACAGCACAACCGGCGCCACCTCCTCCGGAAGAGACAGGAAAGGCCACAGTGGCGCCGGCAGGAACGGCAGTACCGCGACAGGAATGAACAACAGCAGAGAAGACGCCGGCAGGAACGGCAACAGAGTGGCCGGTGTTGTGTCCGGAAGTATCATCAATCCATCCGCATTGCGCGAAAACGAGTTCATCGGCATACGGCCATCCGCCGCCGGTCGGCTTATCTCAATGAAAAAGAGTGATATAGCAAAGTGCGTCACTCTCCATCCCGTCACCATGGAATCGCCCGCTGACTACCCCGTCCATCGCAGCCTGCGGGCTATAAGCAACAATACCCTCCTCAGTCGCCTCACTACGGAGATGACAGCCTCCCCTGACGAGTACTTCATCCCCGAAGCAGACGCGGCAGACCCATTCTCCATGTGGCCGCAGATAACAGAGAACACACGCAGGCTGCTGAACGACTGCTCCCTGGAGATAGACCTCACCACCCCGAAAAACAAGAAGATATACTCGGCCAGCAGGTATGACGACAAGCTGCTGCTGGAGAAGCTGGCATGGGATGGCATGAAGTACCGCTACGGAACCAGCAACAAGGTTGCCGAAGAGCGTGTAAGGCATGAGCTGGAGATAATTGACCGCCTCGGATTCTCGGCGTATTTCCTAATAACATGGGACATCATCCGCTACTCGATGGCCTGCGGATTCTACCACGTGGGACGAGGCAGCGGGGCCAACTCCGTGGTTGCTTACTGTCTGAAGATCACCAATGTTGACCCCATTGACCTGAACCTTTACTTCGAGCGGTTCATCAACCCCAAACGAACCTCGCCGCCCGATTTTGACATAGACTATTCATGGAAGGAGCGCGACACTGTCACCGAATATATCTTCCGTCGTTACGGTCACCGGCATACTGCCCTGCTGGGGACAGTCAACACCTTTCGCGGCAAGTCGATAGTCCGCGAGCTGGGCAAGGTACACGGACTGCCCGCTGACGAGATTGACGCCCTCATAGCTGCTCCCTCCGCCGAGAGTAATCGTGGTGAGATACAGGATCTTATCTTTGAAACAGGAAACAGGATTGCTGACTTTCCCAACCTGCGAAGCATCCATGCCGGAGGGGTGCTCATCTCGGAGGATCCGCTATGCTGCTATACCGCCCTTGACATGCCGCCCAAGGGATTTCCTACAACACAGTGGGACATGTACACAGCTGAAGAGCTTGGCTATGAGAAGCTTGACATACTTAGCCAAAGGGGTATAGGCCACATAAGGGAGAGCACGGAGGTTATACGTTACAACCGCGGCGTGGATGTTGACGTGCATGCCATACAGCACTTCAAGAATGATCCCCTGGTGAAGGATCACCTGCGCCGCGGCGATGCCAGGGGCTGTTTTTACATTGAGAGTCCTTCCATGCGTGGCCTCCTTCAGAAGCTCAAATGCGATGATTACCTGACACTTGTGGCAGCCAGCTCGGTCATCAGGCCCGGTGTGGCACGATCGGGGATGATGCGCCAGTTCATCTATCGTTTTCATAACCCTGATAAGTTTGAGTATATCCACCCGGTGATGAAGGATCTCCTCAGCGAGACATATGGTGTGATGGTCTACCAGGAGGATGTGCTGAAGGTGTGTCATCACTTCGCCGGCCTTGACCTGTCTGACGCGGACACACTGCGCAGGGCGATGAGCGGCAAGTACCGCTCCAGGAAGGAGATGCAGAAGATCACCGAACGCTTTTTTGACAACTGTCGCGCCAAAGGCTACCCTGAAGAGATCACGAAGGAGGTATGGCGCCAGATAGAATCGTTCGCCGGCTATTCCTTCTCCAAGGCTCACTCCGCCTCCTATGCCGTGGAGAGCTTCCAGAGCCTCTGGCTTAAAGCACACTATCCGCTGGAGTTCATGGTGGCCGTCATCAATAACTTCGGCGGGTTCTACCGGACATGGGTGTATGTGCAGGAGGCACGCCGAGAGGGAGCACTCATAGAAGCTCCATGCATCAACCACAGCACATATAAAACCACCATCAGTGACAGGACTATTTTCATAGGGCTGATCCACATCCAGGGACTTGAGACAAACCTGGCCGGAAGCATCATCAGCGAGCGTAATAAAAACGGGGATTTCAAGGGTATAGAGGACTTTATCTCACGTATTGGTCCCGGTCTGGAACAGACCATCATACTGATCCGCACGGGTGCATTCCGCTTCACCGGGAAGAGCAAGGCTACGTTGCTGTGGGAGGCTCACATGCTCATCAACAGGGGCAAGAGTGAGACGGCGCGCACCCTGTTCAATCCCGAGCCGAAAAAGTTCGCGATGCCTCCTTTCGAGCAGCCGGAGCTTGAAGATGCCTATGACGAGATAGAGCTGCTCGGCTTTCCCGTAACGTTGACCTGGTTTGACATGCTGCAGACGAAATTCAGGGGCGAGGTTACCGCCGCCGGCATGAAAAGCGTCATAGGACAAAGGGTAAGGATGGTAGGCCACCTTGTTACTGTCAAGCATATCAAAACGGTTAAGAATGAGTGGATGAATTTCGGCTGCTTTATTGACCATGAAGGAGAGTTCTTTGACACTACCCACTTCCCGCAGTCGCTGAAAGAGTGGCCATTTCGCGGCAGCGGCACCTATCTGATCCAGGGTAAGATAGTTGATGAGTTCGGCTATACCTCAATTGAGGTGGAGAAGATGGCCAGGCTGCCGGTTAAGCCTGATCCGAGATACTGAAGGATTTGCGATTTGCGATGTCCAATTTGTGATTTTCGAAAAAATCTGAAATCGAAAATCAGAAATCCTCTATTGCCTTATTCACCTGTCCATCCTCGAGACCCTGGTGATGCCTTTCACAGATTGAATCTTCCTGATAATGCTGTACAGGACGTTAATATTTGGAACGAGCAGTTCTATTCTTCCTTCAAAGAGGCCGTTGTTCATAGAGTAACTGAAATTTTTGACTGCCACTCCCCGGTATTCAGACACTATCTCAGAGATTCTGGCAACTATTCCAAGATTCTCCACTCCCGTAATCCGTACGGAAGAGAGAAAACCTCTCGAGGAGTCGAGCCTGGTCCACTGTGCCCTTAGAATCCTGTAGGGGAAGTTGGATATCATAAAATCGGCATTGGGACAGGTTGCACGGTGAATCTTGATTCCCTCGAGCACTGTCACGAATCCAAAGATCCTGTCGCCAAATACCGGATTACAGCATTTGGCCAGCTTGTAGTCCAGTCCTTCAACCTTCTCATCTATAACAAGATAATCGCCACCTGTCACAACCACATCATCCTGGACCTGTGTATCCTGTGTTCTGGGCAGGCTCTCCCCTGGCTGTTCATCGCTCCTGAGGAGCACTTTTTTGACCTGCAGCAGGTCGGTCTCGCCGATAGCTATACTGAAATAAAGATCCTGTGAGGTTTTGAATCCGTATTCTGTCAGCAGTCTTACGACGGAGGCATCGCCATAGGGAATTTTCCAGTTTTTCATTCTCCGGGTAAGCATCTCCTTACCTTCGGCTGCAAGCCGGAATTTTTCCTCGTTGAGAGCCTGTTTGATCTTAGTCCTGGCTTTGTTGGTCACAACAAATGATAGCCAGTCGCGTTTCGGGCTCTGTCTGGAGGAGGTGATGACCGACACATGATCGCCGTTCCGGAGAACATGTTTCAGCTGTACATTTCGTCCGTTTATCTTCCCTCCCGTGCATTTGGAGCCTACCTCCGTATGGATGTCAAAGGCGAAGTCGAGCAGTGTTGCGCCCATAGGCAGCTGTCTCACCTCTCCCCTGGGTGTAAAGACGAAGACTTCATCAGCATAGAGGCCCGGACGAATATCTCCCAGAAATTCACTTCCCTCCTTTTCCGATGTTCCAAGTACCTCGCGCATCTGGGCCATCCAGGCATCCAGGCCGCCTTCACCCTTGACACCTTTGTAGCGAAAGTGCGCCGCAAGACCTTTTTCGGCTATCTCATCCATACGTGTGGTACGGATCTGCACCTCCACCCATTTTCCTGCAGGTGTTACCACAGTGGTGTGGAGCGATTCATATCCGTTTGTTTTTGGCACAGATATCCAGTCGCGCATCCTGCTCGGATCAGGCTGGTAGAGGTCGGTCACCACGGAATAGACCTGCCAGCATGACGACTTTTCATGGGCAGGATCAGTATCAATGATTATCCTAATAGCGAAGATATCGAAGACCTCTTCGAAGGCTACTCCCTGCCTTTGCATTTTCTGCCAGATAGAATGAATGGATTTGGTGCGGCTCTTGAGTTTATAACGGATGCCCATGGCATCGAGCTTTTCCATTACCGGTCCGGAGAACTCTCTGATCAACCGGTTTCTTGAGGTGGTCGTCTGCTTCAGTCGCGCTTCAATCTCATTGTATTCGGTCGGCTCCATCAGTCTCATTGCCAGATCTTCCATCTCTGACTTGATGTTATAATAACCCAGTCTGTGAGCCAGTGGAGCAAAGAGGAAATATGTTTCAGAAGCCACCGGGAGGCGCTCCTTCTCCGACAACCAGTCGAGACGCCGCATGATAAGGAGTCGCTCCGCCAGAGCAATCAGTATAACTCTGCCGTCATCAGCCATGGAAAGAAGCAGCTTTCGAAAATTCTCAGCCTGACCAGTAAAATCTCTCCCCTTCAGGGCTGTGACGCGTGAGAGACCCCTGACGACCTCTCTGACAGACTTATCTCCCAGGTTATCTATCTTTTCCCAAGCTTCAGATTCTTCACTGATGCCGGAGAGAAGTGCGCTTATCACTGCCGGGAGTCCCAGTCCGATATCTGCTGCAGTCACCCTGGCCAGTTCGAGGTAATAAAGTGGCAACGGTTCGCCAAGGTATTTGGTATCAGCCGTGTAGTATTCACGGGCGATGTCAATGGCGGTGCTGAGAATTTTCCTCTCCTCTTTGGAGACGGGAGGAGGCAGTGCCTTGAGCACCAGGCTCTGCCTGCTGCGGATTTGTGCTGCCAGTTCAGCCATGGCGTTTACTTAAGAGGTGAGTTGGGTTCCCGCTTCATCTCGAGATAATAAGCATAGTCTACCAATGCAGGAATGACCCTCTGCAACAGAGCAGTAAAACGGCCGGCCCAGGTCATTATCTTATTTCTCTTTTTCTTACGTATGCCCTTGAGTATCCAGTGTGCAACATGTTCAGCAGACATCAGCTTCTTCTCTGATCTGGGCGAGTTACCCTGTTCCGTGCCGTCAGCAAGCAGCGCATGCTTCCGTACTTCCGATGTTGTGAATCCCGGAGCGATGATCATAACATGCAGCTTCTCCTTAAGGTTCTCTATTCTTACTGTTTCCAGGAAACCATGTATGGCGAACTTGGAGGCTGAATAGCCGGTGCGGCCGGGAAGTCCGTGAAACCCTGCCGTGGAGGAGACACCCACTATTGATCCCCTGTTTGCCACCAGGTACGGCAGAGCATACTTTGTACAATAGACAGTACCCCAGAAATTAACATCCATAAGTCGCTTTAATACTGATATTTCCACATCATCAAATAAAGCTCTCATTGATATGCCGGCATTATTGATAAGGATATGAATGGTGCCGAATCGTTCAACGGTATTTTCAATGAGCCTCCGGCAATCTTCCTCTTTAGAGACATCAGTGACGCAAATCAATGTCTCTGCTCCCATGGCAGTAATCTCCTGTTCAAGCAAAGAGAGCCGGCTGGCATTGCGCGCCGCTAGGACAACCCTGCTGCCATTTCGTGCAAATTCGAGTGCCGTGGCTCTGCCAATTCCCGAGGATGCACCGGTCACAATCACTACTTTATCAAGGAAAATATTGCGTCTCATTTGCTCCCAGATGGATGATAAATATAATGAGATTTTCGGCAAAAGAGCGGATTTTTTTTTGATAGCAAAATTTTTTGCTCTACATTTGCAGTCTCAAAAAAAAGGACAGATTCAGTAGCTCAGCTGGTAGAGCACATCCCTTTTAAGGATGGGGTCCTGGGTTCGAGCCCCAGCTGGATCACGAGGCAGCGATAGGCTGCCTTTTTTTGTTATTCTGCTCCCGAACCCGCCACCCCTGCAATCTGACAGCTCCCTAAAATGATCCACCGGATCATTTATTAACGGTCGCTTCGGTTCGAGCCCCAGCTGGATCACGAGGCAGCGATAGGCTGCCTTTT
>CAZVLJ010000057.1:0-17755 GCA_964627825.1 uncultured Rikenella sp.
CATTCATCCTCGCCTCAACAGGCACGCGGTGCACCTTCATGAATCCCTCTCACACCGGGTCGACTGACAGTGATACGACCGATGACGGCATTCATTCAGTCATCAGCGCAGACGGAAAGCGCATCAGCAGCTCCCGGTTTCTGCTCGGTGAGATACATGACCTTAACGTCACAATGCTCGATGACCACTTCGGGGTCACCGGGGAGCTGTATAAGACAATTAAGATCAAGCACAAGAAGATCGAAAAAATACAGGCTAACCGCCGCGGCCGTGTTTTTTTCCGTCATGGCATCCCGGAAGGCTTTGCGGACCATGATGCCGACCTATCCCACTTCCTTACCTATGCTGACGCCTATCACCAGATGATGTATGACCTCGTTGACGAGTGCCTGGGGGCATACAGGCAGGTTGTTTCCGATGATGATGACACGGAGATAATCTACGTGACGGGCGGGTTCGCACGCAATGACACATTTGTAAGGATACTGGCCGCGCGCCTGCCGGATAAGAGGGTTTATGCCAGTACCATAGAGAATGCCACAGCCCTGGGCGCCGCAATGGAGGTTTACACCGGGGCCTTCGAGGCAGTATTGCCACCGGTATACCTGGGCCTGAAAGCCATACTCCTTAGAGACGAATAAACACGCCGGCAATGGCATCCTGCCTTTTAATTCCAATTAATGATTCCTATTTTAATGATTGAAATCCGTCTGAAAATAAACTTTTCCGCTATGAAAAAATCAATCTCCTTTGTGAAGCTCCTGTTCATGGCCACTGTCATAGTGGTCTTCGCCGCCTGCGGCAAAAAAACACAGACAGACCAGCTTAGCATCGATTATGAAAAATATGTGATGCCCAACGGTCTGCAGGTTATACTGCATCAGGATCACTCTGATCCGGTGATATCGTACGCCATCATGTACCATGTAGGCTCATCGCGTGAGGTGCCGGGCCGCACCGGCTTCGCCCACCTCTTTGAACACCTCCTCTTCAGCGGCTCGGAAAATGTTCCGAACGGGGTATTCGACAGGGTGATTGAGAATGCAGGGGGGTCAAACAACGGTTTTACAAGCCGTGATGTAACAACCTACTTTGAAAGCTTTCTGAAAAATGCGCTTGAAAAAATTCTCTGGCTCGAGTCAGACAGGATGGGCTTTTTCATCAATTCCGTGACACCACGCAACCTGGCAATTCAGCAAAATGTGGTACAGAATGAAAAAAGACAGGGAGAGGACAACTCCCCGTACGGATTTACCAATTATGTAATATCCAAGAATCTGTACCCCGCCTCTCACCCTTACAGCTGGGAAGTTATTGGTGAGATGGAGGATCTTACTGCCGCCACTCTGGATGATGTCAGGGCATTCTATGAGAACTTCTACGGTCCGAACAACGCAACACTGGTTCTTGCAGGCGATTTCGAACCTGATTCAGTGAAGCTGCTGCTCGAAAAGTATTTTGGTGAGATAAAGCCCCGCGGGGAGGTAGCACCCAGAACGGCTATGCCCGTTACTCTCAGCGAGTCAAAAAGGCTTTTCCACGAGGATAATTTTGCCAACGTACCGGAGATCAATCTCGTCTGGCCTGTACCTGAGAATTACACCAAAGATGCATATGCCCTTAACTTCCTGGCAGAGATTCTTGCCAGCGGGAAAAAAGCACCCATGTACAAGGTCCTGGTGAAGGAGAAACAGCTCACCTCAAGGGTGTCAGCCTATAACGGCGCCGAGGAGCTGGCCGGCGAATTTGCCATCTCTGTCACTGCCAATGAGGGCAGGACCCTGAAAGAGATAGAAGAAGCCATTCATGAGGCTTTTACACGTTTCGAGACTGAAGGATTCACTGACAGGGATTTGGAACGTATCAAGGCTACCATTGAAAAGGGGTTCTACCAGGGACTGAACAGCGTATTGAACAAGTCAATCCAGATGGCTTTTTACAATACCTTCCTGAATGATCCGGGATATGTTGAGAAGGATATAGAAAACATCAAGGCGGTTACCCGGGAGGATATTCTCAGGGTCTATGAGACATACATCAAGGAGAAGCCGCACATTGTCACCAGCTTCGTTCCCAAAGGTCAGCCGGATATGATAGCTGAGAATTCGATAAGGGCAGAGGTCAGTGAGGAAGACATTACAAAGGCAAGCCAGGTGGCAATAGACGATATTCTGGAAGAAGAAGTTGTCAGGACACCCTCGGCCATTGACCGGACAACTGAGCCTCCTGCAGGACCGGAGCCTGAGGTGCGTGTGCCCGAGGTATGGAGAGCCATATTGAAGAACGGCATCAGGGTGTATGGCACGGAGAACAGGGAATTGCCGCTGGTCAGCATGACAATGGTAATTGACGGCGGTGCGCTGGCTGATGATATTACCATGCCGGGAGTGGCGTCGATGGTTGCTGCTGTACTTCCCCAGGGAACCAGGAACAAGACACCCGAGGAACTGGAGGAGGAGATACAGTTGCTGGGTTCATCAGTATACATGCGCGCCTCCAGCGAAGAAATAGTCTTCAGCAGCAGCACACTGTCACGCAACTTCGGCAAGACGGTCTCACTCATGAAAGAGATCCTGCTGGAGCCTCGCTGGGACACGGCTGAGTTCAGAATGGCACAGACACGTACCAGGAACGCACTCATACAGTCCGAGGCCCGTCCCGCCAGTGTCGCCTCCAACCAGTTCATGAAGCTGGTTTATGGCCCCGGGCATATTTTCGGTTATGATATAAGGGGCACGAAGGAATCAATTGAACGTCTTACTCCTGATATCCTGAAGGATTTCTATGACAGGAACTTTTCACCCTCGGTCACTTCGGTGTATGTAGCAGGCAATGTCTCTAAGGATGAGGTACTGGAGGCCCTCAGACCTCTGGAGGAGGAGTGGCAGCACGGAGAAGTTGCCCTTAAGAGCTATGAGCTGCCCGCGACACCTGAAGAGTCACAGATATGTTTCGTTGACATACCGGGCTCCCGCCAGTCGGTTGTATACGCAGGGTACCTGGCAATGACCAGGGATAATCCCGATTATGTAAAAGCTGATTTTGCCAACTACCGGATGGGAGGGGCTTTCACCAGTATCCTGAACCAGATTCTTCGCGAGCAGAAGGGATTCACCTACGGGGCGCGCAGCTACTTCCGTGAGATGAAAAACCCTGCGCCGTTCATTATCTCAACCAGTGTCAGATCGGATGCCACCCTTGAGACGATGGAGATAATCACCGGTGAGATGAGGAAGTACCGTGAGGGTATTTCGGAGGAGGAACTGCAGTTCATCAGGAACAGCATGATCAGATCAAATGCCCTTCGGTTTGAAACCAATGATGCCATGGCTGACATGTTGTTATACATCGGCAAGTACGGCTTCAGCGATGACTGGGTCAAAAAGGAGGAGGAGGTCATCAGGAACATGACAGTTGACGACCATAAGGCCATCACTCAGAAATACTTCGATCCTGACAGGATGTATTATGTGATTGTGGGTGATGCCGCAACGCAGATGAAGCAGCTCGGGAAGGTGGGCTTCGGGAAGCCGGCACTGGTTGAGAGATAGCGCTATACCTTCAGGCCCAGGCAGGTCAGCTCTTCACGCAACTGCTCCGGTGACCTGAAATGTATTGTGTTAAATCCCAGCTCTGCAGCAGCATCGGTGTTTGGCCTGTTGTCATCAATATAAACCGATTCTGACGGAATGACGTTGTACCTTTCCATCAGAACGCGGTAGATGGCGTGATCAGGTTTAAGCAGTTTCTCATAACCGGAGACCACCAGTCCGTCAAACTCCTTCATGAAGGCATAGCGTTCATATGCAACAGGGAAGGCTTCATGTGACCAGTTTGAAAGGGCGTAGAGGGGTATCCCGTCCGATTTAAGCTTACGGAATATCTCCACCGTCCCTTTTATCTCGCCATTAAGCATCTCCTCCCAGCGGCCATAATAAAGGGCAATCTTGTCACTGTACTCCGGGTATTTCGCCTGGAGCTCGGCAGTGGCAATACTGAAGAGCTTGCCGGCGTCCTGTTGTACATTCCATTCGTAAGTGCATATGTTTGTGAGGAACCACTCCATCTCATCCTCATTCTCAAAGACTTTCCGGAAGAGGTGCCTTGGGTTCCAGTCTATCAGAACGCCCCCTATATCAAATACTACGCTGGTAATCTTTGCCATTCGTGAATAATTTCCGGTGCAATGATAGCTATTTTTGACGCAGCCACCGGAAGTATTCATCCATAAAATTCAGTTTTTCAAGGTTTGGTACTGCTATTGGCACCGGTTCGGAACCCTTGAGATAGAGTACCGTCTCCTCTCCCTCACTGAACAGGGGCCACTCCGGCAGGCCTTCACCGTTGGGGTTACCCCTCTTTGCGAAGTTGGTCCAGTATTTAATCATGAGGTCTGAAAGAGCCTGTTCCTCTTCTGTAGCCTTCATATTGGGGTTCATGCCCGTGTGTCCGAAAACATACGTCATCTCCGATCCATGGGAAGCGCCCCGCGGTACCGGGCCATCAGGGAAGAATGGTTCCGGTCTGAACTGGTCAAAGTAATAGGTATAGACTCCCGAGCTGCCCGTCTTTGACTGCAGCCGTGCCCAGGCATATGAGGGCCAGGCGAAGACAGTCTCGCGGAAAATGTCTGCCAGGGAATGATAGACCTCGGTCTGGTCACCGCCCGGGTATAGCTCCAGTGCTCTTTCGGCCATCGGGCCGAAACGTTCTTTTATCAGGTCAGTATACTGTTGCGGCTCCATCGGCTGAACGAACATGGATCCTTCATCCGAGTTGGTGCCTATAATAACGTTCACATCATTGTAGTTGCCATCCTGGTAGAGTTTGTACTGGTCTCCGGCAATAACGTAACCGTCAGCGTTGGGCCAGAAACCGCCCATCTGTGACAGCGGATCGTCGAGCCATCTGTCATATGGTACCGTCCTGAGTGCCTTAAGGTTCTGTGCGCCCATCCTTTCGGCAAACTCAATCCCCTGCTGTTCAGCGCCTTTCAGTGAGATCATATAGTCGCCCATGCCTCCGCTGTCTCTTACCGGACTGAATGAGCCACCGCTCTGGCTGATGGCGCCGGTGAAGAGTCCTTTTGCAAGGGGTGAGGCACAGAGCATGCTTACTGAAATGGCACCGGCGGACTCTCCGAAAATTGTCACCTTCCCGGGGTCACCTCCAAAGGCTTCAATATTCTCCTGTACCCACCTCAGCCCCGCAATCTGGTCGAGCAGTCCGTAATTGCCTGAGACACCGTTTTCTGATTCAGCTGACAGTTCCGGATGGGCAAAAAAACCGAGTGCGCCTATGCGGTAGGCCACGCTGACCATAATGACACCGTTTCCGGCAATATTGTCACCGCTGTAGAGGGGTGATGAGGTACTGCCGCTTGAGAATCCTCCGCCATAGATCCAGACCATCACCGGAAGCTTCTCCCGTGATGATTTCGCCGGGGTCCACACGTTGAGATAGAGGCAGTCCTCAGACATTTCTATGTCACCAATCCACTGGTTTCTTACCTGTACAGGCATAGGGGCATATTTATCTGTCTTTAAAATCCCTTCCCACGGCTCAACGGGCTGTGGCGCCTTCCAGCGCAGCTCGCCCACCGGTGGGGCGGCGAAGGGTATGCCCCTGAAGACGGCTATGCCCTCCTCAACTGTGCCCTGAACAATACCATCATCAAGTTTGACTGTAGCTTCCGGAAGCTTCTCACTGCGGCATCCTGCTATGAGGGCCGTCAGAATCACAATAGACATTAATACTTTTGTTTTCATTTGATTATTTAACTATTATTTCATTGATTGGATTAAACTTACATAAAACAAGAAACTCATATCTTTCTGTGAGTCGCTACACATACAAGATTCATTTGTCAGATGGAATTTGTCTGACCCCTGAATAAACCAGGTCCTATTGCAGGCTTATTACTCCTGAAGATTGCAGCGCGGCAGCATCCGGCTCCTCAAGTTTCCATTCATTGTCAAATGTACCCTGCCTGATAACATTATCAGGACTCTCACGGAACAATATAAAATCGCCATACTTTTTAAGCAGTTCGATATTTGCGCCCATGAAGGTCAGTCCCTGCTGCCCGGATGCCTCTTCAGACGGTGTCCACCAGGGGAGACCTGAGTTGATGAGCAGGTAATGCCTGTTCATCGGGTAGATGAAGAGCAGGCCGTAATCCGCAGCGTCAGCGTCGAGATGCAGGGGAAGCCTGTCGGCAAATTTCTCTATGATGGCATTTGTTTCCCGGGTGCCAAAGAGTACGAGGTTGGAGGTGACATAGTCGCTCTGCCTGATATCCTTATCCGCTATCACCCTCGGGAAGACCATAATCCGTCCTCCGCGGCCTATCCATTCTGCCGCCGCCGCTGCCTGCGCCCTGCGTGCATCCAGCTCCTCCCTTGACGGATTGCCACCGGTGCCGTAGACATATATATGGCTCCCGGCAACGGCTGCGGATATCGGGCCCTCTCCGCCCGGTTGCTTGGCTGTAAGACCGGGAGTGAACTTCCTGTTTGCCCAGCTTCCCTTTGTTTTTGTGAAAGAGACTGCATCGGCACTCTTCACTGAGAACGACCGGCCGTCAACAGTAAGGGAAACCTTCTTTGCCACATCAAACATCGGATGGCCCGCAAGATTAAGGGTAAAAGCCCCCAGGCCGGTTGTCTTTACCTCTATCCGGTTGTTACCCGTGAAAGTTGCATCTATTGTTGCCATCTCGCCCGGAACAAGATCATCAAACTTTACCCAATAGGCCCTGTTGTACCTGAACCACATGGAGCTGAATTTAACCTGCTGAGGGAACAGATCTCTTTTAAACTGTGAGAACCAGTCGAAAATGAATCCGTCTTTATAAGCCCACTCCCAGCTGTTATGTCCCACCCCGGGGTACTCCACATAGTCAAGACTCAGTGCTGCTTCTTCCAGCATCGCTTTCCATTCAGAAGCTGTCCCGTAGAGAAAATCCTTGTCTCCAATGAACAGGTGCACCGGCAGATTGCCTGCATTGCCTGCCAGCTCCGCTGTTCCGTCAGGTGGTGCGGGACAGACAGGTGCTATGGCAGCCCATATGTCCGGCCTGGTCAGCCCGAGCCACAGGGTGCCGCCACCGCCCATTGAGAGGCCGGTGAGATATACTCTGTCCTCATCTATAAGGAACCTCGATTTAAGGTCATCTATCATGTCATACACATCCTGCTCAGGCACCCCCTGGTATCCTGCGGTACCCCGCGCCAGCGGGGTTGCAGCTATGTAGTCAACCGGCCTGAACGGAGGCCAGTATCTGCTGGCTTCAACATCGGTCTCATAGGGGATGTTTCCCGGTTTGATAAAATCATATCCCTGGCTGTTGCCTACGCCGAAGAGCCTCCTCATCCCCAGCCTGTGGTTTGACCATGCCCCGTGAAGGAAAACCACCAGCGGGTACGCCTTTGACTTGTCAAAGTTCTCGGGAATGTATACTGCATAAGGCTGGTCTGTGTCATCAACCGCTGAAAAGAATGAGATGACCTGCGGACCGGATTTGAGACGCTGGCAATGGGAGCTGCTCACGCCGATAACAGTCAGTATCAGGAACACAAACAGAAATCGGAAGATAAAAGATTGTTTTACTGTCATTGGAATGATATTAAAATAGTTATATATCTGTTTATTAGGAATACTTATCTTTTGTGATACTTCATATATTCAGGCAACATAAAGTAATAGTTCTTTTAAACCGGGGTAACTCCTTTTATAAGAATGACATTGCCATATTTAAGAGTCTCACCGGTCATCACTATGGCATAAGCCTTTGCGGCACGCTCATAAAAGGCAAAACGGTCCAGCTTTTTGGCCGGTGACACGCCAGGCATTTCTCTCTTTATCTCTTCCATATAAGCTGCCTCAACTGCCGGATCGGCAGTATCTCCCGGGCCAGGCTCCATCATCAGCACGGGATGAGGGACATAAGTATCAAGCTCAAACAGCGGCATGATTGCTGCAAGCAGAGCTGCTATCCGAAGTCCGTCAGCGCGAACAACTCTTTTCCCGATACTCTCACCCGGGAAATGTGCATCAGCCAGCACCAGTTCGTCACCGTGGCCCATCCGGGCCATCACCTCAAGCAGATCGGGCGATATCAGAGGAGAAATTCCCTTAAGCATAATGTTCGTTGTTATACAGGTAGTGAATTTAATCGATTGGTCTGACAAATCGTAACCTGCCGGAGGATTTTTAACACTTCCTGTTCCTGCGCCCGCCTTTTCTGATATTATCCTAAAATCGCAAATTCCAAATTCCTCAACCTTTTTCTCCCCCGGTGGTTATCAGATAAGAATCATTATATTCAACACCCATTAAACAGGATAATCAATGAAAAACAACAGTTTCTTTACTCTGGCCAACGGAGTACAAATCCCGGCAATAGGTTTCGGCACATGGCAAATTCCTTCAGGTGACGTGGCATACAACTCTGTCAGAGAAGCCATTAAGGCAGGTTATCGTCATATAGATACAGCGCAGGCATATGGCAATGAGGCCGATGTGGGACGGGCAGTTATCGATTCGGGTATTGCCCGGAATGAGATCTTTGTCACTTCGAAGCTGCCGGCAGAGATAAAAAGATATGAAAAAGCCGTACGCCACGCTGAGATCACCATGAAGAACATTGGCCTGGATTATATAGACCTCTACCTCATCCACGCCCCGTGGCCCTGGACGGAGATAGGAGCCGACTACACAAAGGAGAATATCGAAGTCTGGAAAGCGATGGAGGAGTTTTACGAGAGAGGCAAAACACGCTCTGTCGGTATATCAAATTTCAATGTAAAGGATACGGAAGCTATTCTGGAAAACTGCCGCATACGGCCTATGGTCAATCAGATCAAGATGCATATTGGTCACAGGCAGGCGGAGATAGCCGAATTCTGCCAGAAGAACAATATCCTGATTGAGGGATACTCCCCTCTGGCAACCGGAAAAATCCTCGGGAACAGTGAGATAGCACGTATTGCCGCAAAATATGGCAAAAGTGTGGCCCAGCTTTCTGTCAGGTATGTTCTGCAGAAAGGGGCACTGCCACTGCCCAAATCAGTCCATCCTGAATATATACGTCAAAATTTCGATATCAATTTTGAGATTTCGGATGATGACATAAGGCTGCTTGACGCACTGAAATAATTTCTATCTTGTCGGGCAGCACTACTTCTGATCCCCTGATGTTGCCCAAAGCAGAATATTTCAACCCCGGTCCGGATATCTCCTGGCTTGTCAGGCAGTTTGAGTCAATCATTTATAACAGCCCCAATGAGATCACCGATACATTTGTCCCACGTGAGGATGTTTCCATAGTTTTCCATTTTGGTGATCTTCCGCGCCTGGTATCACCCGTCAACCAGCTGTTGCCGCACTATTTCATAGCCCCCGTTATCCCGTCAGCCAACTCAATACTTATCTCCGGCAATCTCAACAGCTTCATAGCCACATGTAATCCCACCATACTGTCAAGGGTGCTTGATATCAGCCTGAAGCCGGCAGGTAATATTCATGTAGGTCTGCCCGATGCGCTCTTCGAGCCCGTATGGAAAAAACTAAAGAGGGAACATACTGCTGCCGGCAGGATAGCCGCCTTTACCGGATTCATTAACGGGCTTCACCCTGACAGGTATGTCCCCGATGAGACCGACCGGATTTATGATCTGATTCTCCAGAAAGGTATCAATACCCAGCTTCATGATATCATAAGCGAGTGCCCGGTATCAGAGAGAACCCTCCAGAGAAGGTTTCGCACCAGGCTGGGTGCCACTCCAAAAATGCTTGTACGGATAATGAGGATAAACTATATCTGGGGAACCATTACTGCGGGAGCGGGTATTGATTACCACGACCTGGTGTTTCTCGGTAACTATTTTGACCAGACCCACCTGATAAAGGACTTCAAATCAATCACGGGAGAAACACCTGAAAGGTTCTTCAGAAGGAACCTGGGAGTGGCCAGGATATTTAGCGGTAAGTGACCTTCCCTGCTCCTGTCGGATTTTTACTATATCATCCGGAAAATTATTTCCTGCTTTAGAGTTTAAATTTTTTATAAAACAGGAGATATGAAAATAAGGTATTTTATCGCGCTTGCCGCGATGTTGTCCTTCATGTTACCCGGGCAGTCCGTTGACGCACAGATAGTAAAGCCCAAGGAAGTCATTAAGAACCAGGGAACCAACAGGGTTAACAACAGGATCGAACAGGGCGTTGACGAAGGCTTCAACAAGATTGAGGAGGGCATAGGAAACCTGTTTAAGAAGAAGAAGGGCCAGAACGCAGACGAAGAAGGAGAGGATGAAGGGAATTCACCGGCAGAGAGAGATGAAATGGAAGGGAATGAGGGACCGGCAGCCACAGCGGAGTCAAGGCAGAAGCTTGAAAGCTACACACAGTATGATTTTGTTCCCGGAGATAAAATTCTCTTTTTCGATGATTTCAGCCAGGACGCCATAGGTGACTTCCCGGCACTATGGACCTCCAACGGCGGGGGCGAGGTCAAAACGGTGAATATCGCGCCTGGAAAATGGTTCCATATGAACGGAGAGAATGCCGTCTACGGTTACACAAACACAGTGGCCTTCCCTGATAATTTCATAATTGAGTTCGATATAATTCCTGATGCTGAATACGCTTACGGTATCAGGCTGACCCTCTATGAAGAGGATCCGGAGAACCCCAGAGAGTTGAATGACGACCTTTTTCCGGGAAAGAGCGGATTGCATATTACGATAAAGAAGGACGGCTGGGAGACAAAAGGTTACTCGAACAATCCCAATGGTGACTGGATTAACGGTCAGGCTTCAAAGAACCCGGTGATCACCGAGCAGTCTAACCATGTGATAATCTGGATCCAGAAAAGAAGGGTCAGGATTTACCATCAGGGAGGCAAAGCACTTGATGTGCCCACAGGCATCTATGCCCACACCAGGTTCAATCGCTTCCTCTTTTCCGGATGGGATACCTATTCATGGCCCATGATTGCCAACCTGAAGATCACCACGGCCGCCCCGGATACACGCAGCAAGCTGATAACAGAAGGTAAACTGATAACATACGGAATCACCTTTGATGTCAACAAGGCCGATATCAAGGCAGAATCATACGGAACCCTCAATGATATCGCTACCGTTCTGAAGGAGAATCCTGCAGTGAATGTAAAGATTGTGGGGCATACCGACAGTGACGGAGATGATGCCCTCAACCTTGATCTCTCGAGGCGCCGGGCTGAGTCCGTTAAGAGTGAGCTGGCATCAAAATTCGGCATTGATGCTTCGCGCATGCAGACCGAAGGCGCCGGTGAAAACAAACCTGTTGCTCCCAATGATACTCCTGTCAACAAGGCAATGAACCGCAGGGTTGAGTTCATCAAACTTTAGAGCCGGAATCGTTGATTCTGAATGATATGAATAAGATCACTGTTCTTTTTGTTATGCTGCTTGCTTCAGGTGCACTGGTGGCACAAAACACCCCTGATGAGTATCTGAGGCAGCTGCCTGAACTGCCGGACAGTTTCTGCCGGCAGACACCCGAGGCGATAATGGAATGGGCTGACCATCTCTCCCCGTTAAGGGACAGGATGCAGGAACTGCTGGCACAGGAAAAGCATGAAAATAAAGATGCTGTGGATAAGGGTGAGCCAAACATGGCACTCTTCGATCCCTCCGGTGAGGCAGCCAGAGAAAGATACAGGCTGACTGGCGAAAAGAGTGAAGCCCTGCAGCGGGAAGTGACTGTTTCTCTTTGGGAAATCCAGTCTGCTTTTACTGATGGAAAGGGAAGGGTGACTGCCAAATATGACGAACCGTACGGGGAACTGATGAGGGAATACCGGGAAGCTCTTGCTGCCGGAAGGGACATATCCGTACTCAAGAACAGGATCAGGGCGATGGAAGCCGAAAGATGCCGGGAGATGGCGGAGGTCAGGAAGGAATATCTTACCAACTACCGGAGGTACCTGCAGGACAACATGGCTAAATTGATAAGTATTAATGAACTGACTGATGAACTGAACCGAATGACCTATGCATCATATACATTCAAAACCAGGTATGGATTATGGATGGAAAGTCTGCTTGCATTCACTGATGCACTTATCCTGGTCTATGATGATGTCCCGGGAACAGGATCCATAATGGGAGAATTATAACCAACCCCGGAAGAATATCTTTTAATATGAATTTTTAATCCCAAAACAACTCGGTAAATGATGATGAAAAGAATTTTTACCTACGCGGTACTGTTGCTGATAGCAGGCACCATGACCGCCCAGGATTGTGTTTTTTACTTCCCGTCAGGTGTCGGAACCAAAGTGGGATACAACTATTACTCCAAGCCAGGAAAACCTGAAGGATCCTCAATTCTGCAGGTTACCAGACAGAAAGTGGACAACGGCAATCTCAGCCTTGACATCCGGGCCTCCGTCTTTGATGTGCATGAGGACACAACAATTTCATTTGACTATACTGTCTGGTGTGAAGGAGGCAACTTCTATATTGATATGAGGAGCTTCCTTGGTTCAATGGATCTTGCCGAACTCGGTGAATTCAAGATCACCTCTACTGACATGGAACTTCCTTCAAGAATGACTGCCGGACAGCAGCTGAAGGATGCCTCTTTTACCATTGAGATGGAGGGTCCCATCCCGATGACAATGACCTCGGATTTTACTAACAGGAAGGTTGAGGCCATTGAGAAGGTAACCACGCCGGCCGGTACGTTTGACTGCATCAGGATATCATACAACACCTTTTCGAAGGTGGCTTTCATCAAGACCGAGGGGAGGGCCATAGAGTGGTATGCCAGGGATGTGGGGCTGGTACGCTCGGAATACTATGACAAGAAGGGCAGGATGACCGGTAGTCACGAGCTGAACTACATAAGACAATAAAAGGAACCATTGTGAAATCCGGTGGCCTTCATCGGCCATGCAGGCGGAGAGAAAAAAGATGCCCGGGAGCTGAATCCCGGGCATCTTTTTGTCTGCAGGCTTATGCGCCTGGCTTTCAGTAGCCCCACCAGGAATCGAACCTGGATTTCAGGTTTAGGAAACCCGCGTTCTATCCATTGAACTATAGGGCCGCCTGTTTGCAGGCGCAAATGTAAATTATTTTTCGGTTATCGCAAAAAATCAGCAACCTCCTGACGGCTTCTTCTTTGCCTTTGACATCACGGGAGGCCTGACTGCCTTCACGGCAGGGGCAACATTATCCGTGGCAACCACACCACCACCACCCAGAGCGGCAGCAGCGCTCTTGCGGAAGTCGTACCTGGCAAATTCCTCATTGGGACTGGTCTGCGACGGCGCCTCGGGCGACAGAATGTTTCCGAACCAGTAGTTCAGTCCACCCTCCAGCACGAAGTTATTCTCATAACCCAGCTGCCTGGTGAGCATCCATGCCTGGTTGGCATAAACCGAACCGTTGGAATAAAATACGTTCATATATGCATCCTGGTTGAGGATATCTGTATACTCATCAGATAACAGACTGCTAAGGGGGATGTTGATGGCGCCATCCATATGATATGCATCAAACTCTTCGGGTGTGCGCACATCAATGAGCCTCAGCGAGGGATCTTTCTGCACCAGCATGTCAGCCACCACGTCAGGCGAGATGAACTGTACCCCTGCTCCTGCCTCCTGCAACAGCTCGTCGGCCGTCAGCCTGAAGTGCTTTATCCTGTCAGGCGGTACGGCAGCAATGATTATCCCCAAAGGGATCACAAAGAGTGCAAGTAATTTTAGTTGTTTCATCGTTTTATGTTTTCTGGCGTTAAAGTATAACCATCATTTAAGTAAAGGGTTCATCACCGGAGCTGCTGAATCAGTACTCCTCCCTGGGCCACTTCTTTTCAGCCCACTCAGCCACGACAAACATCCCCAGTGCCACAATGATGAGCAGCAGCCCGAAGAGTCCGTCTGACATACCCAGCTTCTCACTCACCTTCGGCTCCCCGAGATATTTTGCCATATACATCTTCTCCCACCAGGGATAGGTAAAGGCAAATCCGTAGACGCCGATGAACAATCCGCCAACGAACACCATGGCATCAATCTTTCCTATTGCAGCGCCGCAGAAGCTTGTACCCGGGCAAAATCCGCCCATGATGAACCCTGCTCCCATGATCACTCCGCCGATGATTGCTGAAGTAAGGTATGTCGGGTTGACATATACAAGGTCAAGATCTACCCATCCGAAGAGGCTCATGAAGAGCAGTCCCAGCATGGCGGTGATGGCCCCGGTGAAGAAGACTTTCAGAACCACGGTATCATATCCGTAGAAGATTCCTGCCAGCTTGCGGCTGGAGGAGAAGCCTGAGCTCTCCAGTACCCATCCGAAGGCTATGCCGATGAAGAATGCGAGGAGAAAATTTGTGTTCTCCGAAATTATTTCATAAGGTGCTAACGGTCCCATAATTTCCTCCTTTCATTAAATCCAGTTTCTCCTGAAGAAATACGCAAGGGCGAAGGCGGTGCCGAAGATGGCCATCATGGTGATGAACCCTCCCATTGACAGAACAGCCATGCCACTGAGGGCGGAGCCGCTGGTGCATCCTCGCCCGATCTGCGAGCCAAAGCCGAAAAGAATCCCTCCCATCAATGCGAAGATCAGCCTGCGGCGGGAGGTGATCTTAGGCGAATGCTCCACCTTGAGCTTGAGGCGGCCGGCGACGGCTCCCGAAAGGAAACCACCGACTATCACACCCAGCATCTGGAAGACCAGCCATGACCTCATGGGGCTGCCGCTGTGTGATTCGGCATACTCGGCCATAAAAGGCATGGTTGATGCCGCGTCTTTGTCCACCGCTTCAATTGTTGTGGCCACAACGCTCTTGACGGCACCGCTGGCTCCGAGACCTCTTCCCGAGACGAAGTTGGCGGCGAGCAGCACCAGGCCCAGAAGCACCCCTCCCAGGTATGGGTTCAGATATCTCCTGCTCCTTTCTGTTGTTGTATTTTTGCTCATTGTATGTTGATTTTTGTTGTGATCAGTATAACCAGCGGCTCACCTGGCCGGCAAAGACAAAAACGAACCTGAACATCAGGCTTCCGAAGAGCACCAGTATGCCGGGTATCACCGCGGGAATGTGCCTGCCCCTGAGCTCCATCAGGTCAAGTACTCCCGGAATGATTATGCCCAGCATGACCACAAAGATCCAGAAGACCATGGTATATTCACCGCCGAGGAAGAGTCCTGCTGCCTCTATCTGCACCTGCGTGCTGGCGAGGAAGCCCATGAACATATGCACTATCAGGAAAAGCTCAACACCCAGGATTATCAGGTCTATCTTTGTGAATAGCAGCCGCTCCTCCCTGTTCTTCGATGCCAGCACTATGGTGGCAGCACCGGCGGAGAGCCCTGAGGCCAGGAAGAGGGGCCCGAGCACCGAGGTGTTCCACAGCGGCCTGGCATTGAACGCCGAAAGCAATATACCCGTATAGACGCCTGTGATGATTGCAAAGATCAGTATCACCCAGGCAAGATGCTTCTTGTACTTATTGAAGAATGTCTCAAGTTCCCTGAGCCAGTTGTACTTCCAGTCCCAGTCGGGAAAAAATTCTCTTATATGGAGTGCACACCAGATGAATGATGCAGTGGTTATCACCAGCAGCGTCCAGGCACCCCATGACATGGGCGACTCAAGCCTGATAGTAGTGTATAGCTGCCAGAAGAAGGCCTTGTGTCTCAGGTCATAGAAGAGAGCGGTCAGGCCGATGACAAGCGCTATAGGTGCAATGAACGGTACACGGCGCACAGCCGAACGGTATTCATTCTCCTTGCCCATCAGGTAGTACAGCGCCGCAAAGAACAGCACTCCTGCGGCAAGGCCGCCAAGAAAGAGGTAGAGCGGTATGGGCCAGTGCCATATATGAAGGTGAGGATCAACCATCAGGTTGTCCCGTCCGCTTATTATCAGTTCTTCGTTCATAGTGTCCGGTCAGATTAGGAAATAGAGATGCGGTTTCGTTCCTGCCTCGGGTATGAGGGTCTTGTACTTGCGCTTTTTCAGCACCATGCTCACATCACTGTTGGGATCATCAAGGTCACCGAAGTACATGCATTTGGTGGGGCATACTGCCACGCAGGCCGGCTTCATGCCCTCCCTGACCCTGTGGATGCAGAATGTGCATTTGTCTACATACCCTTTCGGGTGGGGATAGCGTGCGTCATAGGGACATGATGCTATGCATGCTCCGCAGCCGATGCACTTGTTTGGTTTCACCAGCACTATACCTCCTTCAGCCACATGGCTTGCGCCAGTGGGGCAGCATCTGACGCATGGCGGGTTCTCACACTGGTTGCACCTCTCTGACCGGAGTTCTATCTCCAGCTGGGGGTAGGTGCCGTCCATTACCTCAACAACCCAGTCGCGGCAGAAACCAATGGGAACGTTGTTCTCGGTCTGGCATGCAACAACACAGTCACTGCATCCCACACATTTTTTTGTATCAATAGCCATTGCGTATCTCATGATACCACCTCCTCTCCTGCCAGATCAGTGATGAAGGTCACGAAGTTGCCGCGCATGCCAGTGCCCCCCATTATGGGATCAACAAGCACCCTGGTGATCAGGTTTGTGTCGCTGGCTCCCTTTCCGTACGATCGCCGCAGTTTCTTCTCCTGGTGTCCGAATCCGTGTACCATGTATACCGAGTCCCACCGGATGCGTTCGGTCACTCTAACCTTAATGGGGAACTCAGACCGCTTGCCATCCTGGTTCATAAGGTGCACATACTGACCGGTACTCAGGCCCCACTCCTTTGCCACACGCGGATTGACCCACACGCTGTTCTCCTCCATCAGGTCAGTGAGATTGGGGTTGTTTGCGGTACGACTGAAGGTATGCATGGGTGCGCGACCGTAGTTAAGGCGGTAGTAGCCTTCGGGCGGCTCCTCGTGCCTTGTATATTTCGGCAGCGGGTCATATCCCGCCTCCTCCATAGCCAGGGAGTAGAGTTCGATCTTGCCTGTGCCGGTATAAAACTCCACATCCTCATCGGGATAGAAATAGAGGTCGTCATAGGGGCGGTCGATAGTCTTAACCCCAATCTTCTTCATCTCCTCCAGGCTGCTTCCCACCTGTTTCAGTTGCCAGTCGAGCTGTTCTTCCATGGTCTCAAACGGGAAGTATTCAATCACGCCCAGCCTTTTTGCCAGCTCCCTTGCCATATAGAATGCCGGTTTTGTATCATACAGGGGTTCGGCAGCAGGAGCCCTGAGTGCAATCTGGGGCTTGCGGTGCGGTCCGACCCTGAGGTCATCATATCTCTCGAGGTAGGTACACTCAGGCAGGACCACGTCAGCCCAGCCTGTGATTTCCATGGGCATTGTATCAACCACAACCAGCAGTTGAAGAGCCTGGATTGCCTTCAGGGTATTCTCCTGGTTGGGAAGAGTCTCCATAAGGTTTGTGCCGTTGACTATCCATGCCTGAAACTCGCAGGCACGGGTCGGGTCAGGAACAGTGGCATCACAGACCCCGTTGGCCAGCACCGTATCAGCCATCTTATAGAGGTCCGGAAACTCTGTTCTCCATGATCTCTTTGGTGTGGGATAGGCAGGATGCGGCGGCTCAGGCAGTTCGAAGGTCTCGGTGCGGAAGAATCCGCCCCTGCGTCCCCATGATCCCAGCAGGGCATTGAGTATTGCCACGGCCCTCAGGCGCTGAGTGTCATCACCGTACCATGTCACATGGCGCCCTGGATGAACAATGACTGCCGGGGAGGCGTTAGCCA
>CAZVLJ010000058.1:0-17472 GCA_964627825.1 uncultured Rikenella sp.
CCAGAGCAGTATAGCCCATCATGTCATCCTTCTGATAGTTTACATCAGCGCCGGCTGCAATCAGTGCTTTGACTCCGGCAATGTCATTATCACTGACCTTGCTGAACAGCTCAGTTTCCTGGGGGAAAAGATCTGTTGATACAAATAACCCGGCCACTATTGCCACGATTGTCACTAGTCTTCTGCTGTTTCCTTGATTTTTCATCGTAATAAGTTTTAATTGTTATCTGTTTTATCACATAGATGCGCTTTTTGCTTCAGCAGCACGCCGCTTTGCCTTTACCCCCTGGAACAGGGCCAGCAGCCCCACCAGGAAAAAGATAGCAGCAATTCCGGCCAGCAGGTAGTCTCCGGCTTTTGTTCCAGGTTGCAATACTGCCGATTCCGGCAGGTCAGGGTCATAATAAACATCGACCTCTTTTCCGGCAGGATATTCTGCCTGGAAGCGTTTTGCCTTTGAGACGTTGTTGTCAAGAGACCCGTCTCCTACAGTAATTTTGGAAGCAGAATATTTCTTGCCCTCAACAGTATAAGAGTAGGCTATATCAGGTTCATAATGGGTGTTGCCGTCTCTTTTCCAGATTTTGACCTCAGACCTTGTTATGGTGCCAGAGACTGACGGCCAGCTCTTTGATGTTGCTGAGTATTGGAGCGGAGGCAGAACAAAGAAGATGAATATTGCCCCGCCGATGATTGCAAAGATGATTCCCAAGGTAACGGGGTTGGCGTTACCGGGTCTTCTTGTTCTTACATTTCCGAATCTTATTGAACTCACGGGAGTATTATTCTTTATTCCTTATTAGTCTGACATTTCCTTTAAGGGTTGTGGTTTTATCCGGACAGATATTTGAGAAAAAGCCCCCCGGAGTTTGTTCAGGGAGATTGATGTTGGCATCAATAATATCTCTTCCGTTTTCGTCCCGGAAATAAGTCCCTTCCATAATCACTGTTACAGGGGCAACTATATTTACCTGTCCGGCATCTGACGAACTATCACTCATGTTATTATCACTATTGCAGACGTCATAGCTTTCTGATGCGTAAGTAGTCGATACCAGGTCCGTAATGTTTCCCGGGAAAGTAAGTTGTACCTGTATGCGTACAGGGAAGGTATTGCTGTTTTCACCCTTTGCCAGATTTACCATTTGTCCTTTCAGGCTTTCAATAGCTTTCAGGTCCATCTTTTGAGCTGCTTCCTGCATCTGTTGCTGGAGAGCTTCCATCGTCGACTTGTCCATACCCACATCTTTCATTATGAGCATTATCAGGTTCTCTGTTTTGATATCTCTGTATGCTATGGCGGATTTTGTATTGTGCCGGGTACTATAGTTGCCGGGTGACTGCCATTCCCACTTCCCTGAATTTTCATTATGGCATTGTGTTTTTTCTGCATACCCTTTTGTCCAGTGATCTTCCCTCATGTTCAGTGTCAGGTTTCCCGAGGCATACCTGAGCATCGATTGGGCATTGGTTGATTGCCCTGCCAGATCAAAATCATCAAGCCCGACTGATATATTGGCCAGAGTTCTTACCTCATCATTTGCCCTTATCTCCCGGCGGCTCAGTTCGCTTGTCTCCTCCTCTTCCATGCAATAAAAGCGTTCGGTAATTTCAATATTAATACTACCTGACCATACAAAATCCTTCGTTGATTTAATAAGCAGGTTTTTCAGTCGTATAGCATTTGGATTTGGTTCCTCGAGGGTACCCCTGAACTCATCATCTACCCTGTCTCCTTTATATTCCGCCCAAATATGAAAGGGAGAGCAGTGCTTGTGCATTATTACCTTTTCAAATCGATATTCACCGTTTTCATCGGCGGTTGTTTCCCATTTTTCATCAATGGACTGGAATACTACCTTAGCTCCGGGTGCCCGTTTTTTAACGGCTCCCTCTTCGACCTCAACCTTGCCGTAAAGGACTCCATAGAATCCGTTGTTGTAATCTATCGCCTCCTGAAGGTTGTGCTCCTGAGCCAGTTCACGGTAGAATTTATGACCCATGTCAGCTCTGTGAGGTGGTTTTTTACAGAGTGCATCTTTGTAGTATTCGATCAGAAGATCTTTGGCATCCTGTCTCTCCCCGGCAAATCCCCACCAATCACATTCATTCATTATCTCGCTGGCATTTGTGAAAGCATATGTCAACACTTTGTCTGGCTCTCCTTCAACATTAACCGAGAATCTTCCTCTTCTTACACAGGAAATATCAGCAAAATCAAGGTTATCATCATTGAGAATACCTTCTTCGTCGAAGTATCCATAAACACGTTCTCTATTTACATAAAGGCTAAAGCCATATTTGTCACTTTCAAGCAGTCCTATAGAGCAGTTTATCAGGCACCTCGACCTTTCCTGTGGATATGTGGGGTCAAACCCTGCCTCAGTTGCAGCCAAATAAATTTGACGACCTATTGATCTGACAGTATGTCCCACAATATAAGGCGAATAGCTAATGCAATCGTCTCTCATATGATACATTGTAGCACCGTTAACAGTTGAGTTTCCTGATCCTTCGGCCAACAGGGTAAGGTAAAAAAACTTATTAACCCATTTTTTATATACCTCATTTTCAGGGTATATAAAACTGAGCTCATTCACCTCCTGGAAGGCATCTTTAACCTCTTGCAGATCCTGTCCTTTGAGGTTTATCCAGTGCAGGTACTCCTCCAGTGACGATTTATGAGGAGGTTCATTCCAGTTCTTATCAATCTTGTACTTTAAAGCATAGTGGAGCTGATCCCAATAGTCATCAGTTTCTTTCCCCTGAGAGGCCAGTGAATTGAATAATACACACACAATGAGTATTATAAGTACTACTCTTTTATTCATGACGGTTGTTAAAGGTGTTATTATTAATCTTCCTTACATATTCGGCATCTCCATCACCTGGTAGCCGTCCGGCACTTCAAGGTATTCCGGATCGGGTGTCCAGGGTTCTATCTCTTTTAATTGCATGGTCGTGTCATCCGATCCGCTGATATGATTTATCATCTTAACCGGCATGTTATAATCATCAGACGTCCAGAGTGTGAACATCTTCTGATTGGGATTATCTTTGTTCCAGAGGCCGGAACGTGTACAGGGGATACCGTTGACGGTCTCCTGGCCTTCAACCTTCATCAGACCCTCATCCTGGTAATACTTGAAGGTAGCCAGGGGGTCATTACCCATGCTCATTTTGTCAGTGGCGGAACTTTTCATTGCCATCTTCTGCTGCGGCATGAGTATAATGATATCATCGGAGCCCTGCTTTACGATGATTGCACCTTCCTGTCCGTGCTCCGTGAATTCATACCGGTAACCGGCTTCAGAAGAGTACACAGTAAAAATATGGTCCTGACCCATGCTTGTGAAATACATCTTTGCTTTGAACTGTGCGGATACCGGGAGGACAAGCAAGATGGTGCAAACTAAAAAGAGTGACTTTTTCATAATAGATTTTTTATAGTTTTCGAATGATTATACTTCTTCCTTAAATTTTCACAAATTCGCATTGCACATTCGTTCGGCGTTCGGCAAAGTCTCAAGCAAGCTTGACTCTGCCTCGCTTTTTCACGAATTTGCTTCGCACATTTGTTTCGGTACTCGGCATAGCTCAAATAAATTTGGCTCTGCCCTCATACCTTCACAAATTCAACCCTGCGGTTGTTTGCCTTTCCCTCCGCTGTGGCGTTGGTGTCGAGAGGCTTGCTCTCACCCCATCCTTTGGAGGTCATGCGGCTGCCGTCAATACCCATTTCTTTCAGGGTATTGACCACAGTCCCGGCCCGCTGCTCTGACAATGTCTGATTGAAGGCGTCATCACCGTCACTGTCAGTATGCCCCTCAACACTGAAACTGACTTCCGGGTGCTCCTTCATCAGGGTGGCTATTTCATTTAATACACCCATTGACTCAGGTTTGAGGGTTGCCTTGTTCACATCGAAGCGGATGCCGTTGGCAATGATCTTGCCGTCCTGCATGAAGCGGTCGTAGTATTTGACTCCGCCTTCAGCGATACGGATATTCCTGATATAATAATGGCTCTTGTCGCTGGAATGCAACGCGCGGAGTGATATTCCGGTGGGATTAAAACCGAGATGGGGTATGTTTATCAATCTTGTGTCATTGAGATATGCCTTCAGCTTGCCGTTGGTATATGCTATTGCCACATGAGCCCACTGATTGTTTACTTTTTCTCCTCCGGGCAGTTTGCTTGAGGCAGGACTGAATTCCATTCCGTCACCCCACACATCAAGATAGGTCCTTCCTGACGGCGAACCCTGGTTCTTTTTGTCAAAAAGATAAACCGAGATGGCGTCATGAGGAATATAGGCGTCAAACTCTACGGTGAAGATATCAGGAAGGTAGTCCTTGCCCGGATCCTTAATATAAGGGACGATAGTGGAGCCATACTCTCTGAACATAATGACATTTTCGCCATCCAGGGAAGCCACCTCGATACTCCCGTCGTCGAGATCCCATCGTGATGGGAACTCTCCGTTTTCCTCGCCGGTCAGATTGTCTTCAAAAATTACCTTGTCGCCTGGCACGAAATCGTACTTTGCCCAGCTAAGGGCAGGTCCTGACTTCCCGTGACCGATGCCATCTGCATTGGTCTCACCGGCCTCTTCCGCTTCGGCATCCGTGCCCGTGCTCTCTTTCTTGCTTTTCTTTTTGAAGAGACCTCCAAGGCCCTCCTCTACCTTATCAAATCCTTTGTCAATAACCCTGTCGATGCCCCTGTTGACCCTCTGTTCGCCTTTCTTTTCGGCAGTTTTAACAGGGTCCTTGATCTGGGCTGTTGCAGGACCTGCCAGGCCGAACAACAGTCCGGCCGCAATTAAAATGAATAAAATTCTTTTCATAATCTCATCTTTTAAACTTTATTGTTTCGTTGAATTTATTTATTGCTTCCACCCGGTTTCCGGCATCCAGTTTTTTGTATATCTTTTTCAAGTGGTACTTTACTGTTTCAGGCGACCTGTCAAGAACCATGGCCACCTCCTTGTTGATCAGCCCTCCCTTGATGAGTAGCATGATCTTTTCTTCCTTCTGAGTTAACTTTGGCTGGTTCTTCACGCTGGTAGCCGGTTTACGAGAATAAATTTCGTAACCAGTTGATAGTGATGTACTACCCTAAAGGGTAGTTTTGACATAATTGCATTAAAAATTGATGGGGGGGGGAGTGAGGTCAGACGGCAGGATTCTCCTCGGCAGATGCCTTGCGAAGAGCCTGGACCCGGTTTTTTACGTCAAGCTTGAGGTAAATGTTCTTGATATGGAATTTAACAGTGTTTGTTGATACGAACAGCCTTTCCGCGATCTTCTCATTAGTCAGGCCCTCCATGATCAGGTCCATGATCTCCGCTTCCCTCCGCGTGAACCGGAACTGTGCCATGAGCAACTCAATCCTTTCTATGCCTGATGGCGGATGATTGTTCTCAGAAGCCCTGTTCTCTTTCAGCATAAGCATATAGTTCTTCATCTCGAGGACCATATTGCTGATCCGGTCATCCTTGCTCTTGATGACCTGCATGCTGATAATAGCTCCTGCTACGCTTAGAAGCAATACCCCCAATAACAGGAATCGCTGCAACTTTATTTTCTGAGACCTGATCTCGTTTGTCTTATTGAGTATCTCAATCTCTTGTTCCTTCTTCTCTGTCTCGTAACGGGTAAGGATCTCAGCAATATTTTTCCTCTTTGTCTCATTAAACAGACTGTCTTTCAGTATAACGGAATTCTCGAAATGAGTCAGGGCCTTCCTGTAATTTCCCATTCCGCGGTATGCCAGGTACCTTGACTGCTCAATACCCTGACATTCCGCCTGCCATATATCCTTGCAGATGTTGGTCGCCGAGTCAAGATATTCAAGAGCTCTCTCATACTTCTGCATACTTATATAATAGTTGGCTATACTGCGGAATGAAGTCAGCATGCCAAATGTGTCATTATACTCCTTGTCAATCTTCAGACCGGTCAGTTTATTTCTGAGAGCTTCTTCATAGTTTCCCTGAAGTTCATTGACAGAAGCAAGGTTGTTATGTCCGGCCGAGATACCCTGGTAGTAGTTATTCTCAGTGGAAACAATTATGAGTTTATTGTAATAGATGGCTGCAGAATCAAGCATATTGTCAAGCTCGTACAGGTAGGCTGTTTCGTTGTATATATTGGCAACAGTTTTAAAGGGGGTGTTCTCATCAGTCAGTTCAAATGCCAGCCTGCAATAATGGCGGGCCTCTGAATAGCGTCCGAGGAGCCTGATTATCTGGGCCATATTACGATAGCTCTCAGCAAGGCCGGCCCGGTCGTTAAGCGCTTCCCGGATGATAAGGGCTCTATGGAAATAGTAAAATGCAGAGTCATAATTGCCGGAATATTCATGTGAGGTGCCCACATGATTAAGCACTGTACTCATGAGGGCGCTGTCAGGCACATTGCCGGCCTGTGCAAGTGCCAGACGGAAATAACTCAGCGCCTGATCATCCCTGTTTTCCATTGAAAGGCACCGGCCTATGCGGTCATTGAAGAGAGCCTGGTGACGCATGTCATTATCATCGGTTGCTATCTTCAGAGCCTCCGTGTAGATCAGCCTGGCATCAGTGTATCTTCCTTCCGACTCCAGCGCCTCAGCATCGCGGCTTTTCTGTATATATAGGGGAGTCAGCCCCTGGGAGTTGATAAAAGTTACAGGAAGCAGCAACAGAATTATTGTCATCAGCACGGGAATTCCCGAAAAACTGGATTTGTACAGCATAGTTTATTTTTCCTTCAATCTTTTCAGTGGAACGAAACGCACCGGTTCCAGTCGTTGCTCTGTGATCCTTCCCTTCCGTTTTGTGAGCACTATCAGCTGCTGCACGGTAGCCGGATCCCCTACCGGCATCACAAGGCGTCCGCCTTCAGCCAGTTGCTCCTTCAGCGGATCGGGGATATGGTCTGCTGCCGCGGTGACAATGATTATGTCAAAGGGAGCATGTTCAAGCCACCCCCTGTATCCGTCGCCATACCTGGTCACAATGTTCCCATAGCCCAGGATCTTTAGTCGCGCTGCAGACTCGCGTGCCAGCTCAGGAACAATCTCAATCGTATAAACAGTATCAACTATTTCAGCAAGCACTGCAGCCTGGTAACCCGATCCGGTGCCTATTTCCAGCGCAATCTTCCCTTTGGCCGGCCTTGCCAGCTGGGTCATATAGGCCACAATGAATGGCTGCGATATTGTCTGGCTGTAGCCTATCGGCAGTGGCCGGTCGCTGTAAGCCTCTGAGGAGTATGATGGCGGCACGAAGAGATGGCGTGGTACCGTACGCATAGCCCGCAGCGTGCCGGGGTCACTGATGCCCCTCGCCTCTATCTGCGTCCTGACCATATGGTTACGCGTACGTGTGTAACGGTCATCCTCCTGGCACAGGGCCGTGAGTGAGATGAGGGTCACTATGATCAGCAGGCTCTTCATGAAATTGACTGATACAAGTTAAGAAAAAATGGAGAGAGCGGGGGTCTCTTCCTGAACTCTGCAGAGCCGGCCAAAGTCAGCGGAGTCCGTAACTCCTGATCGGCATTCTGCTTCAGCTTATTATACCGCATCTTGCTAATAACTGCTTTACGGAATAGTTTTTTATACCTCTTTTATATATTTTCATAACATTAAATCCGCATTACTGATCCAGGGAATTGACATATATGGTGTACGGCTCAACAGGGCACATGTGGCTTTCCCGGCAAAACAGGAGATGCTATCCGACATTATAAACTTAACTATTCGCGGATGAAGAAACTGGTAATATTAACGGGCGCCGGGATGAGTGCCGAGAGTGGAATAAAAACATTCCGTGACAGCGGAGGCTTGTGGGAGCAGTACAATGTTGAGGAGGTGGCATCAATTGATGGATGGTACCGTAACCCTGACCTGGTACAGAGGTTTTACAATGAACGTCGCCGGCAATTGGAGAAGGCCGTTCCGAATGACGGCCATAAGGGCCTTGTTGCACTTGAGGAGCTGTATGATGTGCATATAATTACCCAGAACGTGGATGACCTCCATGAGAGAGCCGGCAGCAGCAGGGTCATACATCTCCACGGGCTGCTCACACAGGCCCGCAGCAGCAAGAATCCTGACATAATCATTGATATTGGTTATCGCGATATTAATCCCGGAGAGAAAGCCGATGACGGCTCACCCCTCAGGCCGAACATCGTATGGTTCGGGGAGGCGGTACCGGCCATGGAGCATGCAGCTGACATAGCCTCAGAGGCAGACCTGTTTGCTGTGATAGGAACATCGCTGAATGTATATCCTGCAGCGGGACTGATACATTATGTTCCGGTCACCACTCCGCTGTTCCTGATAGATCCGAAACCCGTATCAGTATATACCAACCACAAGGTTGACTATATTGCAGAAGGGGCAGGGAGAGGCGTAGCCATCCTGGCTGAAAAGCTGGGTTCTCCTGCCTCCTGATCAGGAGTGGCCGCCGACAACTATCCTCATGATCCTCAGGTTGAGGACGAAAAACATGATTATCTGCTTGAGTATGCTTCTCCGCCAGAATTTGGTGGCCCTGGTAGGGATAGGAGGATAGGATTCGTCATAATAACCTCTGACTATATTCTTTGCCATATTCTTTATTTTTCTGTTTGACATCAACTATTCAGGAAGTAACCACCAGAAGGGGTAGCCTTTTGCTTTATGGAGGAAGAGATAATGCAGCACCAGTTTGATCCAGTGACCGGCCAGGCCTATCTCACCAACGGTATATGTCAGGTCGCGCCCCCACTGTGGATACTTCTGCCAGTCAGGCACAATGGGGAACACGGTCATAGTGGCGGCCTGACCTCTGAACAGGCTATAGCCTGCTGACACGATACATGCTGCGCCCATTTTGCCCATTGATGCCTTATGTTTAAACTCGGTCTGACCTTTGTTTATCAGTGCTGCAAGATTCAGGGCAATGATCTTGCCGGTTACTCCCGAGGGCATGCCTGTCCTTGGAGGAGCAGGGGTAATGAGCAATCCGTCCGGGCTCTTCATGGGTTTGGATATCTGGTGAGGCGGAGCAAAGGCAATTCCCGGGGCGAAATGGTTTGGGTAGGCAGGGTTTTGGTAGATGGATGGCCAATCGTCTATCTCCCAGTCCTCGAAGGCTTTGCCGGAGTAGTCGGCGTCAACCTTCATGAAACCTGAAGGAGCGAAGAGGGCATTACTGATATCCTGGCCCTCTTTGCCATAGGCTTTCAATCCTGCTCCCGAGAATGCCGGTATCAGCATGGCGAAGTCAAAATTCTGGGTCCGCTGCTGGCCATCGAGAGTCTCGTAGTGGACTACACCTTTTTCCACCTTGGTGACGCCGGCACGTTTGATCCACCTGATGCCGTACTCTGCCAGAACTGATTCGGAAAAGACCTTGGTAGGGGTCACATAGCCGCCTCTCTTGATGAAAGCGCCGCCCATGCCGAAATCGCCCAGCTCATACTCATTGGTGAGCCACACCATCTCAGCCTTGTCAAGGAGTTTCAGGCGCCTGATCTCATATGCCACATTAAGGGCATATTCAAAGGCTGCTCCCTGGCAGGTGGCTGCCGGATGACCCGTACCGAAGAGCAAAGTCTGCCTTTCTCCTTCCTTCATGCGCTGAATACATTTTTGCAGCGCCTCCCAGCTCTCAGCGGCATGGTCATAGGTACAGACTGAATGGGTGAACCTGCCCGGGCCGAGACCTTCAGTAGCATCAAAAGCCAGCCTGGGGCCAGTGGCATTGATAAGGTAATCATAGTCAATAGTAGTTTTTTCACCCATGCGGGAGGGTTCGGTATATTCAACCGTCACGTATGCCCTGTTGACAGATGCATCACCCTCGGGATGGAGCTCCAGTGCCTTGGCCTGAACAAACTTTATACCCCATCTTTTGTATAAAGGCGGCAGCCTGAACCTGACCTGGTCAACGCTCATTTTCCCGATGCCAACCCAGATATTGGAAGGTACCCACTGGTAATACTCAGAAGGGCTGACAACAACAACCTCATGCCTGCGCGGCAGTTTCCGGCGCAGATGGGCGGCAGCAGTATGTCCGGAGATGCCTGCGCCAAGCACAACTATTTTTGCCATGAAAAAATGATTTAGTTAAGGTTTCACTTTTCCCAAATCTAAACAATTATCCTCAAGCACTCAAAGCAGCGACCTGATTTTTTCTCGCATAACTTTTTTTAACAATCCTTTTACCCAATAATGGTCTGTCTCACTTTTGTTTCCGGGTATTAATTCATAGCTTGGCGGATCAGAAAAACCAAATTGCACGAAATGAAAAAAATATTCCTTCCCCTGTTGCTGGTCATGCTGGCATCAGGCATACAGGCACAGCACAACAAGGTTGTTGACCGCATCATTGAGCTTGGTCAGACGGACAACCGTACAATGCATCATCTTGATGTGGTATCAAACCGATTCGGCGGCAGGCTGGTGGGTTCCGATGCCTATGAAAATGCAGCCGAATGGTGTGCTTCACAGTTCAGAAGCTGGGGCATGGAGGTCATCATGGACGAGGCAGGCACTGTTCCCGTGGGATTCAACCGGGGACCATGGTTCGGAAGGATGCTTTCAGACAAAGGTATGATACTGCATTTTGCCACACCCTCTTATACTGCAGGCACAAAGGGCGTCCAGAGAGGCCATGTGCTCATAGAACCGAAGAGCAAGGATGAGTTTGACAGGATGAAAGGAGCACTGAAAGGAGCATGGGTGCTGATAGGGGGCAAGAACCAGGGATGGCCGGTCGACTGGTCACCGGCAGCTGACAGCGCCAGGGCATCAATAATAGCTTTTAACGACTCAGTAGCGAAACTCAACAGGGAGATCATGCGTGAGAATATGATGAACAGGGTCGATCCCCCGAAGGAACTTCATAAGCTTAAGGAAGAGCCGGCACTTTTCTACCGCGAGATGTGCGACGCAGGTATCCTGGGCGTCATCCAGTCGTCAGAGGTGCCAATCAGGGCGCTTTATGACAGGAAAAACATTGAGAGGATGACTTTTGACAATCTTCCTTCGGTATGCGACATAAAGCTTGATGAACGCCAGTATGCCGTTATTGAGCAGATGGCTAAAGAGAGAAGATACTTCCTGCTTGAGTTTGACATCCGCAATCACTTCAAACCCGGTCCGGTAAAGTACTACAGTGTTATAGGTGTCATCAAAGGGAAAAAATACCCGGATGAATATGTAATGATGGGAGGTCATCTTGATGCTTTTGACGTTGCTACCGGAGGTGTTGACGACGGATCAGGACTGAGTCCCACGATGGAGGCGGCACGTCTTATCATGGCGGCAGGAGGCAAGCCTGACCGCACCATACTGGCATGCCTCTGGGCTGCCGAGGAGTTTGGCCTGATAGGCTCGAAGCACTGGGTGCAAACCAATATGGATAAGTTACCGACGATATCCAATTACTTCAACCGTGACGGGGGTCCGACACCCATTCTGGGGATAACCGTACCGGAGGCCATGTATGACGATTTTGAGAAGATCTGCAAGCCACTGAATACAATTAATCCCGATTTTCCCTTTACGCTGAAGAAGAATTCCAGTCCACCCCGCCCGCGCCCAACAACCGCAGGCGGATCTGACCATGCATATTTCGCCATGAATGGTGTGCCCACGTTGCGTTTTGATGAGTCCGATGTGAAGGGCTACAACTTCAATTACGGAGAGATATGGCACACGGAGCGAGATACCTATGACAAGAGCATTGCTGAATACCAGGAGCACACATCAGTTGTGACCGCCGTGGTTGTATATGGTCTGGCAACCCTTGATCACCTTCTCTCACGGGAGGGTCTGTACCGCGAGCCAAAAGAGTAAACACAAAATGAAAAATCTGGGAGGATGAAAAAACTTGGTCTTACATTGGCCGCCATGGTGATAGTGGCGGTGGTACTTGCAGCTCTGGGCCGCACCGGCGAGCATGATGAGGTATTATATGAGCCTGTTGATCCGCAGGTTGTTCAGGATCAGGACCAGATGACCTGGACCGACTACCGGCCGATACCGGGAAAGAACTGGGCAGATACTTCACTCAGGCCGGAGCGTGAGTTTCGTATGGCCCTGGTAGCGGTGGACTTCTCAGACCAGCCATTTGTGATGACTCTGCCCAAATCGTCTGATCCTTTCGGAAATCCGCAGATTGAACCCGTCAGCCGGGAAGAGATACCACAGTTCTATGCCGATTTCTGGCTTAAACCTTCTGCCGTAAACCATGGTCAGACGATCAACGGGTACTGGATGGAACAATCGAGAGGCAGGTTTGGAATCACGCAGCTTGAGCCCTTCGGTCCCTACCGCATGCCAAAGCCTCTCTGGGCTTATGGTCTCAGTGAGTGGGGGCAGAATGAAGCCACACCGGACGGGAGCAGGGTGCGCTACCGGATGGAGCGTGATATTGACTCATTATGGAGGGCAGACAAGGGGAACATCAAGGATAACTATGATGCTATCCTGAGGGTTTATGCCGGTTATGATGAGACCGGCGTATGGCAGGAGTTTGGGGAGATGATGTTCAACAGCAGGGAAGAGATACCTCCGGAGTGGGGGAATCCCGATCCTGAAAAACCGCGCTGGGCTCCCACCAGGTATGTTGAATGGACTTCCTGGAAAGCGGGTCAGATGCAATGGGGACTTTCTTCAATAAGGCAGGGAGAGAACTCGGGCACCATAACACATGAGCTTGGGCATTATGCTTTCCGCATAGGCGACAATAACAACAATCCCTATGTTCAGCCTTACCGTCGTGCCGGTTCCGGACCCTGGGATATGATGGACAGAGGATCATTCAATGGTCCCGGCGGACCTCACATGCGGTGGGTGGTCCCCCCTGTGGCAGGAGCAAGCATGCCAGCGGGACTGATGGTACGCAACAGGCTGGTGAACGGTTTCATCACTGAGAAAGATCTCTTAACAATAAGCAGGGATGGTCTTGCTTCCTCGCCACCGGTCATTGCACGCATAACCGCACGCGCAGTTGAGCCGCTGCCAGGAGAGTATGCCGGGGTGATGGTACGCCTTGATGGCGCTGAACCGCATGACCGGACTCCTTTCTCCGACCCGGCCACTGATCCATTGTCACCGGGCACCCCGCGATTCAACTACTATTCACTTGAAGTGGTGCAACGGATAGGTTACGACTCCTTCTGCCCTGACAACGGGGTGCTTCTCGCCCTGAATACCGATGGCGAAGGAAGGAATGGCGGTCCCAATGAGTTTAACTGTTTCAACTGGGTGATAGATGCCCATCCGGAGGACATTAATATGGTTGATTATGTCAAACCGAACGGAGAAAAGGTAATGCGCACCATTGCCGATTACCGGCAGCTCAATGATGCACTTTTCCATGCCGGTCTCAACTCCGGAAGTGAATTTGAATATGTGGACGAGCATAACCGGCTTCATTTCTACGTTCTTGACATTCACCGGAACGAGGAGGGAATTCTCTCTTATACTGTCGGAGTCAGATCGCTGGATTCCGGTACTGTCAGGCAAGCGGTGACCGTCAGTGCTCCCGGACTGGCAGGTAAGATCAACAGTGAAGGCACTGTGAAGTTCACTGTCGCCGGAGATAACCTGTGCCGCCTGAAAGCGGAGGTTAAGGGCACAGGGTGGGAGGTAATGCTCTTTAATGAGCTTGCAGCCCCGACACCGGGAAACGACGTAACGGTTCCTGTGTTTGTAAAAAGCAGTCAAGGCTGCAGCAGGAAGGCAATCATCACACTTACGGCGATTTCTGAGAGCGATAACACACTGGTCTCAAAGGCAGACATCAGGGTGAATAATTGATAAAATCTTAACTTTAACCTGAAGATAACTATCAGTATTCAGGGATAAAGGATGATTCAGAAGGATGCACGAATCGTCAAAAAAATATGCCATCGTCACAGGGTCCAGCCAGGGGCTCGGCCGGGCATTTGCTGAGGAGCTGGCAGCAAGGGGGCATAGCCTGTTGCTGGCGGCTCTGCCGGATACAGGACTGCCGGAATTATCGGCAGAGCTGGCTGAGAAGTATAGCGTGTCAGTACACTTCATTGAAACGGATCTGATGCGCATGGAGGCTCCCCGCGAGTTGCTGGATTATATGAATGCCAACAGCCTTGAACCGGATATTCTCATTAACAATGTAGGTATCGGCCACGGAGGAGAGATTGGCGAATACACCGATTCGGAGGTAGAAGAGAGTGTTTTCCTGAATATCAGATGCACCTCACTGATGGTCAATGCCTTTGTCGGTGAGCTGAAGGAGCTGGGCCGGGCTTTCATTCTGAACATCGGAAGTTTTGGCGGATTCATGCCGGTTCCATTCAAGAGCATCTATACTGCGACCAAGGCATATATTTATCATTTTTCCCTTTCCATCAGGGAAGAATTGCGCGGTAAGGGGGTAAGTGTGAGCGTGGCTATGCCGGGGGGCATCATAACGAATCACCGTGTAAGGGCTAGGCTGAAGAAACTGGGGCCCTTTGTGCGGATGAATGCCATGGAGCCTGACAGGGCTGCCAGGTATATCATTGACCGGTTGCTTCGCGGACGGAGCGTCATCATCCCGGGATGGACAATGAGGGTTGGATACTTTATCAGCTCCTGCCTCCCTTACAGGTTGCTTATGCTGTTGACAGGCAGGATGTTCCGGGGAATAAACTGAAATCGTAAAGTATCTTTTCACCGGATTCTGAGGTTCCATGTTACAGTGTAAGTATATTCCGTCCCGTCCTGTTCGGGATCAAACTGTTTAGGGTCATATATGGCCTCTGTCATGTCAGTGATACTGACCGATGTTGATTCTTTGGAGGAGCTCCATGATATATCACCATGCAAATGATTGATATCCTTTATCTTAAATCTGGCATCGGATCCTGTGAGGTTGATTGAGCCGGTTGAGTTGTCCCATGTACAACCAGTGTCCTTATTGTAGGATTTAGTTCTTGTCTGTATGGGAACATTCTCAGTCGGAGTTCCTATATCATACCAGCTTACCAATCCAAACTGACCAAGCTGGTCCGCAACTACCTTATTATCTGTCGGGAACAGGTTTGTAATCAGAATAAGACCCTGCAATGATTCCTGTGGAAAATCTCCTGAACCAAATTTCTGATAATTTAGTCCGGAACAACTGCAATCACCGCTGCAGTAACATTCTTCGTTATGACTCCAGGTGCCGGATACTTCGTGGGGGCCGTATATTGTAATGGGCTGGCCTTCCATACCCTCCATCTGCGGGATGGGCTTGAAGATACCGTTGAATGATACTGTTTGCTTCCCTACATTTTTTATTGAGTAGTTGCGGCCGTCCTTCGTGTAATCCCAGGTTTTGGTTACGGTGATTGTTCCCGAATAGCCCTCTTTGATAAGTGCTATATCCACCGAACCTATTACATCCTGCATCTCAACATTTGTCATTGATATTGTTACGGGATCTTTAATAATACATCCGTTATAAACTGTCAGGTGATCAAAAGTAGTCTTGTCAGGATCCGGGGCTTTATACTCAATTGTGACCTGGCCTTCCTCGCACATGAATGAATAGAATTTGGCGTCTTCGCCCAACTCACAACAGGGTGTACCATTGATAATCGATCCAAAATCAACCTTTACTGCAAGTCTTTGCCATTTTTTAGGTTTTTCTCCTTTTCCATCGGTCACATTGAAGGTGATCCGTTTCGTTTTTTCAGGATACACCTGTACTACTTTACTTTCGAATTCTGCTTTTTTGGGAGTCTTCTCATAATCAAGAATTATCTCTTTCAGATTACTGAAATTCTGTGAGAAAAGAGTAATATAAGGTTCATCAAGGTCTCCGTCTCCTTCCCATACAGAAGTAGAAGCCTCTTTGACAACTTCACCCCAGAATGGATTATAAAGTTGTATTGTGAAGCGCCATTTGCCAATTGCATAGCCTGGTTCATAGTGCCTGGCGCCTGGCCTGGTATTCTCATCAATATACGCATCTTCCCATTCTCCGGGAATTATTTTGTCGATTGACAGAAGTTCAAGTTTGCCCTTCCATATATAGTCAGCGCCTTTTCTTGCCTCTTCGTCAGAAGGATAATCAGTCTGTGTTTTTTTTGTAGCTGCCTTCATATTTTCAGTGAGACTGTCTACTTCCTGGTTTCCTTCCCAGGATCTTAATTCTACAGGAAGGGGACATCTCCCCAACTCATGAGCTCCGGTCTTATTGATCATACTGTTCCAGAGTAATGAAATTGCTAATGACAGATCACGTTCCTGCCCTTCAGGCATCGGGAATGTCGGAAACATTAGTATTCTCTGGCAGCAATATTCCTCCTGAGCCAGTACATTTACCTGGATATTCAGCATCAGGAATAAAATGACCGACTTTTTGAATTGAATACTTCTCATCTTAAGGGTTAGGTTATTTCTTTTTTATCCTGTTTAGATTCCAGTTCCAGGTGGCCCCGGGGACAAATCCGGAAGAGGGCAGAACCAATATGGGGCCCGAAGCAGGTTCTGACCAGTGACCATTGACAGAGCTGTCATCTGTCTGGCCTTCATATTCAAAGCCTGCATAAACACTCCATGGTTCTGTCGCCAGTGTATATCGGGCTCCCTCCGAGCTGGTTACTTCGGTTTTGCCTTCAATTCCGGGAAAACGAATCTCAGCCTGAAGTATGTAATTCTTCTTTTGCGGCTCGATTGTAAGAAGGATGTTGGAGAAGCTTTCGAGGTCCATCCTCTTGTCGCCCCGCCATGTCTCAACGGTTTTTGTCCAGTCTCCGTGATGGTCAGTAACGACAGTAACCTTTGTCACTGATGCTGAGAAGTTACCTGACAGGGGTTTGGCCTCGAACAGCTCTGACTTGCCCTGCGTGTCGGTTATGGTGCGAAGATATTTGGCAGCGACATTTATTGATGCGTTCTCAACCACATCGACCTTTTTATAGATTGTGCTGTAGGTTGATTTTGCTTCATCTTCCCAGTGGACCTGTCTCTCATACATTATTGTGCCATTGACATCGCCTTCCTCTTTTCTGACTGTTACAGTTGCTTCGCTGGTAAGCGTTTCAGGATATCCGGAAGGGGTATAGGAGGCCTTGATCCTTATCCTTTTATCATTTTCGCCGGCCACATAGTCAATAAAAGCAACCCCGCCTTCATCAAGAGTGATCTTCCCTGATTCATGGCTTATTGTTCCGTCAACAATCCCGGAAACCTGAACATCCACCTCCCTGCCTTCGCATGAGAGTATCTCTGTACCGTCAGGATCAAGCTCGTGCATGTCAATCTGTATCGTTGTCTTTTCACCAGCGTTGATAATCTTGTGGTCAGGGTCAACCTCGAGTTCAAGACCCAGGACCTTGATTTCGCCTTCAACCTCAATCAATGAGTTGTTACCTATGCCGCATGTCTTGAATCTTGGTGTTTCAAATGAAGGTTCAAAGCCTTTCTTAACTTTATACTGGCCAATGGCCCCATAATGTTCACTTGTAA
>CAZVLJ010000058.1:17482-17741 GCA_964627825.1 uncultured Rikenella sp.
TGACACCTGTTACCGGGGTCATCTTTATATTCCAGGCGTTCCATTTCCTTCAGGAAATAGACCGGCTGACCATGGAATTTATCATACACATATTTACCATGACAGTTTTTCACCTTTATATAGATTTCCATTTTTCTTGCGTCCTCGTCGAGCAGTGAAAGGTGTTCCTTCTGGTACCTGATCTCCATTTGCGGGTTTCTGGCGGGTGCAGGATGTTTGACTTCCCAGTTATGGATAGTCAGGTCCAGCGGGGAGTTAT
>CAZVLJ010000059.1:0-17549 GCA_964627825.1 uncultured Rikenella sp.
TCCTTACCTGTTATTAATCTTTGTCGAGTTTGTATTTTGCCACATCCATCCCGAATGAGAGGTTCATTGTCTCAAGGAGCTCATCGAGTTCGGTGAGTGACTTCTTGCCGAAGTTACGGAACTTGAGGAGGTCATTTTTATTGAATTTGACAAGGTCACCCAGTGATTCCACCTCAGCTGCTTTGAGGCAGTTAAGGGCTCTCACGGAGAGGTCAAGGTCAACGAGTTTAGTCTTGAGCAGCTGGCGCATATGGAGGATCTCTTCATCAAACTCCTCATTGGCCATCTTGTCTTCATAGTCAATGGTTATCTTGTCCTCGGAGAAGAGCATGAAGTGATAGATGAGTATCTTGGCTGCCTCCTTGAGGGCGTCCTTGGGATGAATGGAACCGTCAGTCTGTATCTCGATGATCAGCTTTTCATAGTCGGTTTTCTGTTCAACCCTGTAGTTTTCAATTGAATACTTGACGTTGCGTATCGGGGTGAAGATTGAATCTATAGCTATCACACCGAATTCTGCCTCTGCGGGTTGGTTTTCCTCGGCTGTAACGTATCCCCTGCCCTTGCTGATATTGATCTCTATCTGCAACTTGACGTCGGGTTCCATACGGCAGATGACCAGGTCAGGGTTCAGTACCTCGAAGCTGCTGAGAGCGTTGTTAAGGTCTCCGGCCCTGAAGACTTCCTCTCCGGAGATTTTGACCATAATCTTCTCATTATCAATATCCTCAACCATTCTCCTGAAGCGTATCTGCTTGAGGTTTAGGATAATTTCGGTAACATCCTCCATCACTCCGGTGATGGTTGAGAATTCATGGTCAACGCCCTCTATCTTGATTGTAGTAATGGCGAATCCTTCCAGTGAGGAGAGGAGTATCCTTCTGAGGGCATTACCCACGGTGATGCCATAACCGGGTTCAAGCGGGCGGAATTCGAATTTTCCGTACTGGTCGTCCGCTTCCAGTAATATTACTTTGTCAGGTTTCTGGAATGCTAATATGGCCATATGAATTGTATTACTTTTTTTTACTTGGAATATAGTTCAACTATAAGCTGCTCCCTGATTTCCTCAGGTATTTCGGAACGTTCGGGCACGCTCATGTATTTTCCGGCCATCTGAGTCTCGTCCCATTCAAGCCATGCCAGTTTTGAGCGGCGGTTTGAGCCAAGGCAATCGATGATTGTTTCCAGGGATTTGGACTTTTCGCGTACGCCAATTATATCACCCGGGCGGAGCTGAAGAGACGGTATATTGACAACGTTTCCGTTGACTGTGATATGACGGTGAGAGACCAGCTGGCGTGCTGCTGCCCTGGTGGGGGCAACGCCAAGGCGGTAGACCACGTTATCAAGGCGTGACTCAAGCAGCTGGAGCAGTACCAGGCCTGTAACCCCGGAGGCAGATGCTGCCTTCTCAAAAGTGTTCCGGAACTGGCGTTCCAGGAGGCCGTAGGTATATTTCACCTTCTGTTTCTCGCGAAGCTGCACACCGTATTCCGATGTTTTTTTCCTCTTCTTGCTCAGACCATGCTGGCCGGGAGGGAAATTCTTCCTGTCGAGGTATTTGTCAGGGCCGAAAATAGGCTCTCCGAATTTCCTGGCGATTTTTGATCTGGGTCCTGTATATCTTGCCATTGAATAAAAAGTTTTCCTGTTTGTATATTGTAGTTATGAGCCTTTAAACCCTCCTGCGTGAAGGCGGACGGCATCCGTTATGAGGCATTGGTGTGACGTCAACAATCTCGGTCACTTCCACGCCGTTGTTGGAGATGGAGCGGATAGCTGACTCGCGGCCTGATCCGGGTCCCTTAACGAAAACCTTCACCTTCCTGAGGCCAAGTTCAAAAGCAACCTTGGTGCACTCTTCAGCTGCCATCTGCGCGGCATAGGGGGTGTTCTTCTTTGAACCCTTGAAACCCATCTTGCCTGCCGAGGCCCAGGAGATCACCTGTCCGCTGCTGTTTGTAAGGCTTATTATGATATTGTTAAATGACGAATGAACGTGAGCCTGTCCCACCGGTTCAACCTTAACGACCTTCTTCTTTAATGTCCCAGTCTTCTTTGCCATATATCAATTATTTAGTAGCTTTTTTCTTGTTAGCAACGGTCTTCTTGCGTCCTTTGCGGGTGCGGGCATTGTTCTTGGTGCTCTGTCCCCTTACCGGCAGGCCAATGCGGTGACGTATACCGCGGTAACAACCGATATCCATCAGTCGTTTTATGTTCATCTGCGTTTCGGAACGAAGTTCGCCCTCAAGCTTGTAGTTTTCAGCAAGGATTGAACGGATAGCGTTGATGTTGTCATCATTCCACTCTTCCACTTTCATGTGACGGTCAACGCCTGCCTTGTCAAGCACCTTCTGTGCAGTGCTTCGCCCAACACCATAAATATAAGTGAGAGCAACTTCGCCCTGCTTATTCCTTGGTAGGTCTACCCCATTAATACGTGCCATATACCTCTTTTAATTTGAAGTGCAAAGTTAATCAAATTTATCCCTGCCTCTGCTTGAACTTGGGATTTTTCTTATTTATCACATACAGACGCCCGTTACGCCTTACTATCTTGCAGTCGGCTGAGCGTTTTTTTACTGATGCTCTTACTTTCATCGCAGTCTCTTTTTCTATTTAAACCTGAACGTTATTCTTCCTTTGGTAAGGTCATAGGGCGACATTTCAACCTTCACCTTGTCTCCGGGCAGGATCTTGATATAATGCATCCTCATCTTGCCGGATATGTGGGCGGTGATGATATGTCCGTTCTCGAGCCTCACCCTGAACATAGCGTTCGAGAGGGCTTCGATGATTGTTCCGTCAATCTCTATTGATGGTTGTTTGGCCATATACTTACCTCTTTAATAAAACTTCCTCTATATACTCAAATGTTGTGAGCAGGTCTGGTTTCCCCTCCCTGACCGCAACAGCGTACTCATAATGTGCCGACGGTTTGCCGTCACCTGTTCTGACTGTCCATCCGTCACTCTGGACGCGTGTGTTTTTTGTTCCCATATTTATCATTGGTTCTATGCAAATGACCAGATTCCTATCAAGTCTCGTGCCAGAGCCGCGTTTTCCGAAATTGGGAACTTCAGGTCCTTCGTGGAGATGCTTGCCTATGCCGTGTCCCACCAGAGTACGTACCACGGAGTAACCTCCGCTTTCTGCCTTCGTCTGAACGGCGTAGGAGATATCGCCTATACGGTTGCCCGCAATTGCTTCTCTGGCGCCTGCCTCCAGGGAGGCCCTGGTGTATTCCATCAGTCGAAGCACTTCGGGTTTGACCTCTCCCACGGCAAATGTGTAGGCGCTGTCGCCATTCCAGCCGTTGAGTATGACACCGCAGTCAACGGAAATAATATCTCCGTCCCTGAGTTCATAGTCTGACGGTATACCGTGGACCACCTCGTCATTGACAGATGTGCAGAGGGTGTTCGGAAAGCCGGCATAGCCCTTGAAGCCAGGGAGTGCACCGTGATCACGGATGAATTCCTCAGCAATGGCGTCAAGCTGAAGGGTTGTGACCCCCGGCCTGATATGCGCGGCTACTTCTGCAAGAGTTTTTGAGACCAGCTGGTTAGCTTCCCTCAATAACTCTACTTCTGCATCCGTCTTAATATAGATCATCAAAGAACGTCAAACAATTAAATAGCCGTCACGGCTCCGGTTCTGCCCTTGACGCGGCCTGATTTCATGAGGCCGTCATAGTGGCGCATGAGCAGATGGCTTTCTATCTGCTGGAGAGTATCAAGCACAACGCCCACAAGAATGAGGAGCGAGGTGCCTCCGAAGAACTGTGCAAACTCACCGCTGACGCCGAAGTTAACGGCGAAGGCAGGTAGGATGGCTATTATTGCAAGGAAGATTGAACCCGGAAGGGTTATCCTTGACATGATTGTATCAAGGAACTCAACCGTCTTGCGCCCGGGTTTGATGCCGGGGATGAAACCGCCGTTCTTCTTCATGTCTTCAGCCATCTGTACCGGGTTAATTGTAACGGCGGTATAGAAGTAGGTGAAGAGTATGATAAGGATGGCTGTAACCAGGTTATACCAGAATCCGTACATATTGGTGAATGCCACCACGAATCCGGAGCCTGATTCCCTGAATCCTGCAAAGATTACCGGCAGCATCATTATGGCCTGCGCGAAGATAATGGGCATAACGCCTGCCGCATTCACCTTGAGGGGAATATATTGTCTCACGCCGCCGTATTGCTTGTTGCCCACGATGCGTCTTGCATACTGGACCGGTATGCGGCGGGTTCCCTGTACCAGGAGCACTGAACCGAGTATCACCGCGAAGAGGAACACGATTTCGACCAGGAGAGCTATCAGGCCTCCTGAACCGCTCATGCGTGTTCCGGCTTCAAATATGAATGATACCGGGAAGCGGGCAATGATACCCACCATAATTATAAGAGAAATACCATTGCCAATGCCTTTGTCTGTAATCCTCTCACCGAGCCACATCACGAAGATGGTGCCGGCAGTAAGAATAATCACTGAGGAGACCTGGAAGAACCATCCCTGCATCACGAACGCCTCGGGGGGCAGTATGGCATGCAGGTTGGCAAGGTATGTCGGAGCCTGAAGTACAAGGATGGCCACTGTCAGGTACCTTGTGTACTGGTTCATCTTGCGCCTGCCGCTCTCACCCTCTTTCTGCAGTTTCTGGAAGTAGGGGAAGACGATTCCCAGCAGCTGGATAACGATAGATGCCGAGATATATGGCATTATACCCAGTGCAAAGACTGATGCCTGTGAAAAGGCTCCGCCCGAGAACATGTCAAGAAGGCCCATTATGCCAGATGAGGTCTGGCTGCGGAGGTTCTCAAGCATGGAAGGATCAATGCCCGGCAGGGTGACATATTTACCCAGACGGTATAATGCAACGATGCCAAGGGTGTAGATGATCCTGGCTCTCAGATCCTCAATCTTGAAAATGTTCTTTATTGTCTGAATGAATTTCATGCCTTACAGTTTAACTGCGGTTCCCTTATTTGCTTCGATTGCTTCCTGTGCTGATTTGCTGAAAGCGTGGGCATGAACCTCGAGCTTTCTTGAAAGTGTACCCTTGCCGAGTATCTTCACCAGGGCGTTCTTGTTCACGAGACCAGCAGTAAGCAGTGTCTGGAAATCGATCCGTTCGGTGTCAAGCCTGGTGGCAAGTGCCTCGAGGGTACTGAGGTTGATAGCCTTGTACTCCACGCGGTTGATATTTTTGAATCCAGATTTCGGCACTCTTCTCTGGAGTGGCATCTGGCCGCCTTCAAAGCCTATCTTCCTGCTGTAGCCGGAGCGTGACTTGGCACCCTTATGGCCGCGGGTTGAGGTGCCGCCATGGCCTGATCCCTCACCTCGTCCGATGCGCTTTTCTCTTTTGACCGATCCGGGGGCCGGTTTTAAATTGCTTAAATCCATTGTAAAATATATAATGCTGTTAATACCTTATAGTTTTTCTACCTTAACCAGGTGTCTCAGCTTATTGACCATACCCATTATCTGGGGAGTATCTTCGTGTTCAACTGTCTGGTGCATCTTTCTTATACCCAACGCCGCGAGTATCCTCTTCTGTGACTCGGGCTGGCCTATCTTGCTCTTTATCTGGGTTATTCTGATCTTTGCCATTATAATTGAATATTACTAACCGTTAAACACTTTTTCCAATGTAACACCCCTGTGGTCAGCAACTGTGCTGGCATCGCGCAGCTCAAGCAGGGCGGCGATGGTTGCCTTTACGAGGTTATGGGGGTTTGAGGAGCCCTTTGACTTCGCAAGCACGTTTCTCACTCCCACGCTCTCAAGCACGGCGCGCATAGCGCCTCCGGCCTTAATCCCGGTACCTTCCGTTGCAGGCTTGATGAAGACGTAGGCTCCGCCAAATTTGCCATACTGCTCATGAGGTATCGTTCCCTTGTGGACCGGCACCCTGATGAGGTTTTTCTTGGCGTCCTCGATGCCCTTGGCGATGGCGGTTGTCACCTCACTTGCCTTACCCAGGCCATGACCCACGATCCCCTTCTCATCACCGACGACTACGATGGCTGAGAAGCTGAAGGTGCGCCCTCCTTTGGTTACTTTGGTTACTCTCTGGATGCTTACCAGCCTGTCGGTAAGTTCAAGATCGCTGTTCTTTACTCTCTTTATTCCGTATGCCATACTGATTAGAATTTTAAGCCGCCTTCGCGAGCTCCGTCAGCTAATGATTTAACCCTGCCATGATACTGGTATCCGCTTCTGTCAAAGACAACGGTTTCAATGCCCTTCTCCCTGCATACCTCGGCAAGACGCTTGCCTACCAGCACGGCTACCTCACTCTTCTTCTTTCCGCTGACTGTGGCTATCTCCTTCTCCCTTGAGGATACGGATGCCAGTGTCACTCCGTTGACGTCGTCAACAGCCTGGGCATATATCTGTTTGTTGCTGCGGAACACCGACACTCTGGGTTTTTCGGCCGTTCCCCTGATCCGTTTGCGGATTCTAAGTTTGATCTTTTCTCTTTTTTCTGTCTTTGATAAAGCCATGACTTTACTATTTAATCATGTTACACACCAGCCGATTTGCCGGCCTTTCTCCTGAGCTGCTCGCCCACGAACTTAATACCCTTGCCCTTGTAAGGCTCTGGCGGGCGCAATGACCTGATCTTTGCTGCCACATGGCCTATGAGCTGCTTGTCAATGCTTGAGAGGGAAATGATGGGGTTGCTCCTCTTTTCGGTCCTGGTTTCAACCTTTACCTCCTGCGGCAGCTCCATGACTATGTCATGGGAAAAGCCCAGACTCATCTCAAGACGCTGACCGTTGGCTTCTGCGCGATAGCCCACGCCAACAAGCTCAAGCTCTTTCCTGTAGCCGGTGCTGACGCCCACAACCATGTTGGCAATGAGTGCCCTGTAGAGCCCGTGGAGCGACTTGAGGCGCTTCTCGTCATTGGGCCTGGAAAGTATAATCTCATTATTCTCAATCTCCACCCTGATATCACTGTCTATTTTCTGCGATAGTGTACCCAGGGGGCCTTTAACACTGACCACGTTGTCGTCACTCACATCAATGGTGACGCCTGATGGCAGGTTTACAGGTAATTTTCCTATTCGTGACATTTAACTTCCTCCTGTTTAGTAGACATAACATATTACTTCACCGCCGACATTCTCCTTCACTGCCTCTTTTTCGGTCATCACGCCGTGCGAGGTTGAAAGGATGGCGATTCCCAGTCCGTTGAGAACTCTTGGGAGTTCATCAACCCCGGCATATCTCCTGAGGCCCGGACGGCTCACCCTCTGTATCTGTTTGATAGCAGGCAGCTTTGACTTGGGATGATACTTGAGGGCAATCTTGATTCTGCCCTGCATATTATCATCAATGAACTTATAGCTCAGAATATATCCCTTGTCGTAAAGTATCCTTGTGATATCCTTCGTCAGGCCGATAGCCGGCGTCTCAACCACTTTGTGGCCGGCTCTGATGGCATTCCTTACCCTTGTAAGAAAATCTGCTATTGGATCTGTCATCTTATAGTATGATTAATTGTTTATATCTCGGTTGTTACCAGCTTGCTTTTCTTACGCCCGGGATGAGCCCTTTTGAAGCCATCTCCCTGAAGGTAATCCTGCTGATGCCAAACTGTCTCATGTATCCCCTTGGTCTGCCTGTGAGCTTGCACCTGTTACGCTGCCTGATGGGATTTGAGTTGCGCGGCAGGGTGCTCATTGCAATGTAGTTGCCATCAGCTTTGAGGGCAGCTCTCTTTGCGGCATACCTTTTGGCAAGTTTTGCGCGTTTGACTTCGCGGGCTTTCATTGATTCCTTAGCCATATTCCGATCTGTTTACTTGTTTTTAAAGGGAATTCCAAATTCTTTAAGCAGGGCATAAGCCTCCTCATCACTTTTTGCCGTGGTGACAAAGGTGATCTGAAGCCCCATGATCTTGGCTATCTTGTCAAGATCAATCTCAGGGAAAATAATCTGCTCGGTGATGCCCAGCGTATAGTTGCCGCGGCCGTCAAGCCTGGCGCCAACCCCCTTGAAGTCGCGTATACGCGGCAGTGCCACTGCGATGAGCCTTTCGAGGAACTCATACATACGATCCTTACGAAGGGTTACCATTACTCCTATGGGCATTGCCTTCCTCAGTTTGAAATTGGAGATGTCCTTCCTGGAGACGGTCTGTACCGCTTTCTGCCCGGCTAAATCACTAACCTCCTTCTGCCCCATTTCAAGCAGTTTCTTGTCAGCGATAGCCTGTCCGATTCCCTGGCTTATAACTATCTTCTCCAGACGGGGAACCTGCATCACTGTGGTGTAGCTGAACTGCTTCACCAGAGCAGGTGTTATCTCATTCTTGTATTTGGTCTTTAAAGCAGGCGTATACATTATTTGATCTCCTCTCCTGATTTTTTGGCGTAACGTACCAGTTTGTTCTTGTCATTCAGCTTGCGGCCGACGCGTGTGGGCTTACCGCTTGCCGGGTCAATGACCATAAGGTTCGAGATGTGTACGGGTGCCTCCTTTTTGAGGATGCCTCCCTGGGGTGCCTTGGCATTGGGCTTTGTATGCTTTGATACCATGTTGACTCCTTCCACCAGGGCTTTGTTCTTAGCCCTGTCGACCTCAAGGACCCGGCCTTTCTGTCCTTTGGATTCACCGGCAATGACAGCCACTGTGTCTCCCTTCTTAATGTGTAATTTCTTCTGCATCGGGTGTCAGTTTAAAAGTATTATAACACTTCAGGCGCAAGTGAGACGATCTTCATGTACTTGTCACGCAGTTCCCTGGCCACGGGGCCGAAGATACGTGTGCCGCGTACCTCATCCTGGTTGGTAAGGAGCACCACCGCATTGTCATCAAAGCGGATGTATGAGCCATCAGCACGGCGTATCTCCTTCTTTGTCCTTACAACCACAGCCTTGCTTACGGATCCTTTCTTTGCTTCACCGGAGGGCAGAGCGCTCTTTACCGAGACAACTATCTTGTCTCCGACGCTTGCGTACCTTTTCTTGCTTCCGCCGAGCACCCTGATGCAAAGTACCTCCTTGGCACCGGTGTTGTCGGCAACAGTCAACCTGCTTTCCTGCTGTATCATAATTACTTAGCTCTTTCAATTATTTCCACCAATCTCCAGGCTTTGTTCTTGCTGAGAGGCCTGGTCTCCATTATGCGTACCGTATCACCAATGTTGCAGGTGTTCTCCTCATCATGAGCCATCAGCTTCTTGGTTTTGTTGACGAACTTGCCATAGATGGGGTGCTTGACCTTCCTGCGGATGGCAACGACGATGGATTTGTCCATCTTGTTGCTGACGACAACGCCTGTACGCTCTTTTCTAAGATTCCTTTCTTCCATGCTGATAACGGCTATTTGGTTTTATCATTCAACTCTCTCTTGCGCATCTCTGTCATGAGCCTGGCAATAGTCTTTCTGCTCTCCTTGATCTTCTGGGGGTTATCAAGGGGAGAAATTGCGTGGTTTAGCTTCATGCGCACGAGTGCGGTCTTCTCGTTGTCAATACGTTCGAGAAGCTCCTGGTTGCTTAATTCTCTTATCTCTGAACTTTTCATCGCTCTCTTTTTTTATTCCTCAGCGTAATCACGTCGAACCACGAATTTTGTTGCCACAGGCAGCTTACCTGCTGCAAGGCGGAGTGCCTCCTTGGCCACGGCGTAGGATACGCCTTCAGCCTCAATTATAATGCGTCCCGGGGTTACGGGCACCACGAAACCTTCGGGTGCACCTTTACCTTTACCCATACGTACTTCTGCAGGTTTCTTGGTTATCGGTTTATCAGGGAAGACGCGGATCCATATCTGGCCCTCACGTTTCATATGACGGGTGACAGCCTGGCGTGCAGCCTCAAGCTGACGGCCGGTAATCCATGCCTCCTCGAGGGTTTTGATGCCAAATGATCCGAATGCCAGCTGATTGCCTCTCTGGGCATTGCCTTTCATCTTGCCCTTCTGGCTCCTCCTGTACTTGGTCTTCTTCGGTTGTAACATCGCTCAGTTATATTAAATAGTTAAATACTTATCGGGAATCCTTCTTGCCCCCTCCGCTTCTCTTCCTGTAGCCGCCGGTGGGTGCCTTGCCGCCCTTCATGCTCTTGGCGCCGATGTTCGGGCTGAGATCACGCTTGCCGTATACCTCTCCGTTGCATATCCATACCTTGATGCCTATAAGGCCCACCTTGGTGAGAGCCTCTGCAAGAGCATAGTCAATGTCAGCACGGAAAGTATGAAGTGGGATCCTTCCATCCTTATAGGTCTCGTTACGGGCCATCTCGGCGCCGCCGAGCCTGCCCGAGATAACTACCTTTATTCCTTCGGCACCCATACGCATGGTGGAAGCAATTGCCATCTTGATGGCACGGCGGTATGAGATCTTACCCTCCACCTGGCGTGCTATGTTGCCTGCAACGATGGCTGCATCAAGCTCCGGACGCTTCACCTCGAAGATGTTTATCTGCACCTCCTTTTTGGTGATCTTCTTGAGCTCCTCCTTAAGCTTGTCAACCTCCTGGCCTCCCTTGCCGATAATTATACCGGGGCGGGCCGTGTTTACAGTGACGGTTATGAGCTTGAGGGTACGTTCAATGACTATCTTTGAAAGACTTGCCTTGGCCAGCCTGGCATTAAGGTATTCCCTTATGCGGGTGTCTTCAACAAGCTTCCCTGAGAAGTCACTGCCACCGTACCAGTTGGAGTCCCATCCCCTGATGATTCCTACTCTGTTGCCTATCGGATTTACTTTTTGTCCCATTGTTTACTCTGAAATAGTTTCAACTTCCTGATTCCTGCTACCCAGCACAAGGGTTACATGGTTTGATCTCTTGCGAATACGGTAAGCCCTTCCCTGGGGGGCAGGCCGGATACGGCGCAGAATGCGTCCGCCATCTACCTTTACCTCCTTGACATACAGGTTACTGTCTTCAAGGCGGACGCCCTCGTTCTTGGCCTGCCAGTTGGCTATGGCTGAGAGAAGGAGCTTCTCCACCCTGCGTGATGCTTCCTGCTTGCTGAACCTGAGGATATCAATAGCCCTGTTCACTTCCTGGCCCCTGATTAGATCAGTTACCAGCCTCATTTTGCGCGGGGAGGTCGGGACATTCCGGAGGACGGCCTGAGCCTTCTCTTTTGCGGCTTCCTTTCTGGCGCCTGCGCTTATTCTTTTTCTTGCACCCATTTCTGATAATTTTTCAGTTTATGCCACACTACCCTATTTCTGTTTCCCGCCATGACCACGGAATGTCCGGGTAGGGGCAAACTCACCCAGCTTGTGGCCAACCATGTTCTCTGTAATGTAGACAGGTATAAATTTGTTTCCGTTATGCACTGCCAGCGTGTGTCCCACAAAATCGGGAGAAATAACTGATCTTCTTGACCAGGTCTTGATCACAGTTTTCTTTCCGCTGTCATTCATTGCTTCCACCTTTTTGCCCAGGGGGAGATCAATGAAAGGGCCTTTTTTAATGGATCTGCTCATCGTATCAATTATTTTTTCCTTCTTTCAATAATATGCTTGTTCGAATACTTGGTACGGCTCCTGGTCTTGTACCCTTTGGCGGGCTTGCCGCTGCGTGAGCGCGGATGACCTCCCGAGGCCCTTCCTTCGCCACCACCCATCGGGTGATCAACCGGGTTCATTGCAACGCCCCTGGTTCTGGGCCTGCGGCCGAGCCAGCGCTTACGCCCTGCCTTGCCTGATTGCTCCTGGTTGTGGTCAGTGTTTGAAACGGTCCCTATCGTGGCACGGCACGAGGTAAGCACCATCCGTGTCTCACCCGAAGGGAGCTTGATGATTGCATACTTGCCGTCACGGGCTGCCAGCTGAGCAAAAGTGCCTGCACTGCGGGTCAGGGCTGCACCCCTGCCAGGCTTCAGCTCAATGTTGTGCACTATTGTACCCAGAGGTATGTCCTCAAGGAAAAGGGTGTTGCCTACCTCCGGCGCTGCCGTCTTTCCTGACATGAGCTCCTGGCCCACCTTCAGGCCATTGGGAGCAATGATATACCTCTTCTCACCGTCTTCATAGGTGATCAGAGCAATGCGTGCCGACCTGTTGGGATCATACTCTATAGAGGTGACCCTGGCGGGTATACCGTCCTTGGTCCTCTGAAAGTCGATCACACGGTACATCCTTTTGTGGCCGCCGCCAATGTACCTCATGGTCCGTCTGCCGTTAACGTTCCTTCCTCCTGACTTCTTCAGCGGCGCGAGCAAGGATTTCTCCGGCCTGTCACTTGTCACCTCGTCAAAGGTGCTCGTGATCTTATGTCTCTGGCCTGGTGTTACAGGCTTGATCTTTCTGACTGCCATATTATATTAAATGTTGCTGTAAAAATCTATTGTCTCTCCTTTGGCGAGAGTGACAACAGCCTTCTTAGTTGCTGCCGTCCGGCCCTTCATCATGCCTGATTTGGTATAGCGGGTCTTCGTCTTGCCACCATAGTTGATGGTGTTCACAGACTCAACGTTCACGCCGTAAAGATCTTCCACTGCCTTCTTGATCTGCAGTTTGTTGGCCTTACGCGCAACCAGAAAACCATACCTGTTGAAGGCTTCGCCCTGACTGGTCATCTTTTCGGTCACTATGGGTTTGATCAATATTTCCATAACTCTGCTCCTGGTTTATATTGTTGACTGCAAAACATCAACTGCGCTCTCCGTAAGCACCAGAGTTGAGGCTTTCATAATATTGTAAGTATTTAAATCACTGATATTTACAACTTCAACTCCCTGCAAATTTCGAGATGACAAATATATGTTTTTATTTTGTTCCGATAAAACAATAAGTGAATTTTTCCTGGAGAGGTTGAGATTTGCGCTCATCCCGGCCATTTGCGAAGTCTTCGGAACCTCCATTGAGAAATCTTCAAGGACTATTATTTTGTTCTCTTTAGCCTTGTATGAGAGGGCCGATTTTCTTGCCAGCTGTTTCACCTTTTTGTTAAGCTTGAAGCCATAGAATCTGGGTCTGGGGCCGAATATACGGCCGCCTCCGCGGAACTCGGGATTTTTGATGCTGCCGAAGCGTGCTGTTCCGGTACCCTTCTGTCTCTTGAGCTTGCGTGTACTGCCCACGATCTCGCTGCGTTCCTTGGCTTTGTGTGTTCCCTGTCTCTGGCTGGCCAGATACTGTTTGGTATCGAGGTAAATAGCGTGGTCATTGGGTTCAATGCCGAAAATGGCATCATTCAGAGTGACCTTTTTCCCGGTCTCTTTACCTTCTATGTTAAATACTGCTATTTCCATTACTTTGTTATTATTACGTAACCACCTTTGGGGCCGGGTACGGCACCCTTGACAAGAAGCAGGTTTGATTCGGGAAGGATTTTAACCACCCTGAGTTCTGTCTCCTGCTGTTTTCCTCCTGTTCTTCCTGCCATGCGCATTCCGGGCATGACTCTTGACGGCCATGATGAGGCGCCCATTGAACCGGGAGCCCTGAGACGGTTATGCTGACCGTGGGTCTGGTCACCCACACCACCGAAACCGTGACGCTTGACAACACCCTGGAAGCCCTTACCCTTGGTCCATCCTCTTACATCAAGATAGGTGTCATCATTGAAGAGATCCACTGTAATGACATCGCCAAGCTTGTACTTGTCCTCCTCGAATCCGACAAATTCGGCAACCTTTCTCTTCGGGGCGGTGCCTGCCTTTTTAAAATGGCCTGTCTCGGCCTTATTGCTTGACTTCTCTCTCTTGTCGCCATAACTGAGCTGCAAAGCCGAATAACCGTCTTTCTCCACAGTCTTAATCTGTGACACCACACACGGGCCCACTTCCAGGACTGTGCATGGAATACTCCTTCCGTCCTCATTGAAGACAGATGTCATTCCAACCTTTTTTCCTATTAATCCCTGCATAATTCAGTAATTTTCCGGTTTCACACTTTTATTTCCACTTCCACTCCGCTGGGCAGCTCAAGCTTCATCAAAGCATCGATGGTTTTTGGGGTTGAGCTGTATATGTCAAGCAGGCGCTTGTAAGATGACAGTTCGAACTGCTCTCTTGATTTCTTGTTGACGAACGGAGAACGGAGCACCGTATAAATTCTCTTGTGGGTAGGCAACGGTATGGGGCCGCTGACAACTGCACCCGTAGATTTGACCGTCTTGACGATTTTTTCAGCCGACTTGTCGACCAGGTTGTGATCGTAAGACTTCAGTTTGATGCGGATTTTCTGACTCATCTCTTTTAAAGAATTTTTCCTGTTGTTACTTCAATAATTTTCTTCGCTAATTCTGCAGGCACCTCTTCAAAGTGGGAGAACTCCATTGTGGATGTTGCCCTGCCCGAGGTAAGGGTACGCAGTACTGTAACGTATCCGAAGTTTTCTGCCAGAGGTACTTTTGCTTTAATTACCCTTGCACCTGCTTTCGATTCCATACCTTCCACCTTGCCTCTGCGCTTGTTGAAATCGCCTACCACATCACCCACGTACTCTTCCGGGGTAACCACTTCGGCGTTCATCACCGGCTCAAGCAATACCGGGCGGCATTTACCTGCCGCATTGCGGAAGGCCTGCCTGGCTGCTATCTCGAATGAGAGCGAGTCGGAGTCAACGGGATGGTACGAACCGTCTTTGAGGATAACCTTGAGGCTGTCAAGCGGGAAGCCGGCCAGCGGGCCGTTGGTCATTGCCTCACGGAATCCCTTCTCTATTGAAGGAATAAACTCCCTGGGCACATTGCCTCCCCTGATCTCATTCACGAAGGTCAGTCCGGGAACACCGTCATCGGCAGGCATAAATTCCACGGTTATATCCGCGAATTTGCCCCTGCCGCCTGTCTGTTTCCTGAAGAGTTCCCTGTATGTATATGAAGCAGTGATAGCCTCTTTGTATGCCACCTGGGGTCTTCCCTGGTTGCACTCAACATTGAACTCTCTCTTAAGACGGTCAATAAGAATTTCAAGATGCAGCTCACCCATGCCGCTGATGACTGTCTGTCCGCTGTCGGGATCGGTCTTCACCCTGAAGGTGGGATCCTCTTCGGCAAGTTTGCCGAGTGCAACGCCCAGACGGTCAATATCAGCCTGTGTTTTTGGCTCAATGGCAATCCCGATAACCGGTTCCGGGAATTCCATTGATTCAAGCACCACCGGCTTGTTAATGGCACAGAGTGTATCTCCAGTCTTGAGGTCCTTGAATCCCACGCCTGCGCAGATGTCACCTGCATAGACGGTTTCAACGGGATTCTGTTTGTTTGCATGCATTTGGAAGAGGCGGTTGATCCTCTCCCTCTTGCCGGTCCTGACATTGAGAACGGTGTCTCCTGCATTGAGGGTACCGGAATAGACCCTCATGAAGACCAGCCGTCCCATGTACGGGTCGGTAGCTATTTTAAAGGCGAGAGCAGCAAAAGGCTCGTCAGCCTCAGGTTTGCGCGTGACCTCCTTATCATCACGCGGGTCTTTGCCATTTACGGCACCCACGTCAACCGGGGAGGGCAGGTATGCCACCACTCCGTTCAGGAGGCGCTGTATCCCCTTGTTCTTGAAAGCAGCTCCGCAGAAGACGGGAACTATTACTCCCTCTACTGTCTCGCGGCGGAGCACTGCCATAAGCTCATCAGCAGTGATGCTCTCATGGTCTTCGAGGTAACGTTCGAGGATTGAATCATCCATCTCGGCGCATGCCTCAACCAGCTTCATTCTCCACTCGGTTGCCTCTTCCATCATGAAATCGGGGATAGGCTTGACAGTGAAGTTCATGAGCGGGTCATCACTCTCCTCGAACATAATGGCATTCATCTCTACAAGGTCAATGATGCCGTCGAAATGATCCTCAGAACCGACTGGTATCTGTACAGGCACCGGGTGAGCCCCGAGCTTATCCTTCATCTGCTGAACCACTCCGAGGAAATCGGCGCCGGAACGGTCCATCTTGTTGACAAACGCTATGCGCGGCACATTATATTTGTTAGCCTGCCTCCAGACAGTCTCGCTCTGGGGTTCCACGCCGCCCACGGCGCAGAAGACCGCCACCGCACCGTCGAGTACGCGCAGAGACCGTTCCACCTCCATGGTGAAGTCTACGTGCCCCGGAGTGTCAATGAGGTTGATCTTGAAGAGCTGATCCCGGTATTTCCAGAATGTGGTAGTGGCAGCTGACGTGATAGTGATCCCTCTCTCCTGTTCCTGCACCATCCAGTCCATGGTGGCATTGCCGTCATCGACTTCGCCGATGCGATGAGTACGGCCCGTGAAATAGAGAATGCGCTCGGAAGTTGTAGTCTTCCCGGCATCAATATGGGCCATTATGCCAATGTTCCTGGTATTTTTGAGATCGCTGTTCATTCTGTGCTCCCGGCTAACCACACTTACAGGTTATCAGAACCTGAAATGGGCGAATGCCTTGTTGGCCTCTGCCATGCGGTGGGTATCCTCTTTTTTCTTGTATGCGCCGCCTTCGTTGTTGTAGGCTGCCATCACCTCTGCTGCAAGCTTGTCGGCCATGCTGTGGCCTGTGCGCTTACGCGCGAAGAGAATAAGGTTTTTCATACTTATGCTCACCTTGCGGTCAGGGCGTATCTCGAGGGGTACCTGGAAGGTGGCACCACCAACCCTGCGGCTTTTAACCTCGACGTGCGGAGTGATATTGTCAAGAGCCTGTTTCCAGATCTCGAGGGGACTCTTCTCCGCGTTTTTCATCTTCTCGGCGACTATATCGAGTGAGTCATAGAATATCCTGAAGGCAACGGTCTTCTTACCATCGTACATCAGGTTATTGATGAAACGGGTAACGTACGGATCGTTGAATTTCGGGTCCGGTAAGAGGATCCTCTTCTTTGGTTTTGACTTTCTCATATTGTGAATCCTTTAGCTGTTACTTCTTTGGTCTTTTTGCTCCGTATTTTGACCTTCTCTGTTTGCGGCCATCAACACCGGATGTATCGAGTGCGCCACGGACAAGGTGGTAGCGGACACCCGGGAGGTCTTTTACCCTTCCGCCCCTGATAAGCACTATTGAGTGCTCCTGCAGGTTGTGTCCTTCACCCGGAATATAGGCGTTGACCTCCTTCTGGTTGGTCAGCCTTACCCTGGCTACTTTTCTCATGGCTGAGTTAGGTTTCTTGGGCGTGGTAGTATATACGCGAACACATACTCCCCTGCGCTGCGGGCATGAGTCAAGAGCAGGTGCCTTGCTCTTGTCTACCAGCTTCTTGCGGCCTTTTCTTACTAACTGCTGAATTGTTGGCATAATTCTTTCTTAATTAATTTTCCTTTTTATTCTGGTCTTCAAAAATTCATGTTCAACACTATCATCCTCTCCGAACTGGCCTGCACTCTGCCTCTCCCCTTTTCTGTCCGGGGCAACATTTCTCAGGCCGGCACACCTCTTCCCCCATTTTTGCTTCGTGCGTCAGCGCGGATCACACAACCCGTGCATTATGGCGGCAAAGGGCTGCCACAATGCCCCGGGGTAAAGTTTTCTGAAGATGTAACTTATGGTTTGTAAGTTATTTCCAGGATTTTCTTCCCGACCGCTCCTTCCGACATCTTTTGTAAACTTACACACTGACGGAGAGACCGGTACTCCTGTTTTCAAAAAACCG
>CAZVLJ010000060.1:0-17507 GCA_964627825.1 uncultured Rikenella sp.
GCTGATGGCGCTGTTGTACCATTCATACGGAGCAAGGAACCAGCGGGGCTCCTGCTTCCTCAGACCGGCAGCCCTGAGAGCGGTAATATTCTTTTTCAGGTCATCATTGAACTGCTCTTTCGTCAGCAGGAGGGTATCACGGTTCTCCCATGGCACATACAGCAGGTGCCCGTCAGAATGAGGACCGGCATAATGCCCGCCTGCAATGATCCTTTTAATCACCGGCGCAAAGCTCCGGTTGCGCAGGAAATTACCCGTGAGAAAAAAGGAGGCTTTTATATTTCTGTCATCAAGGACGTTTAGGATATGATCAAACCCTTCGCCATGCTCATCTGCCGATAAGACCAGGTAAATGTTCTTCGTTCCGGTGCCCTTCCTTATCACGGCACCCTGAGCGTCACGGATATGCGTTTCTGCGCCGGCACCGTACGTTCTCCCCTCCTTCTCCAGGGTGGAGAGATAATAACTGAGGCTTGCCGTTCCGTCAAGCGTCGGCTCATTGGTACTGTAATCCCCTATATCATCATGATAGACAATCCTGCCACCCTGGAAGGCTGCATACGGATCAGGCCTGAGAAGCGCCAACCCCTTGAGATTGTCATGAATGGTCTTGTTAATAGGTCCGTCAACCAGTCCGCCCGTGGTTGTCTGACCCAGGTAGACAGTCACTGCCGAATGGGGATAGAGCGGATAATCACCCCCGGCAGGAAGACCACATATCATTGACGTTCCCCACGGGTTGCAACCGAAGAGCCAGTCGCGCATCGCAGCTTCCATATGATCAAACCGGGTGTCGCCGGTGGCCTCACGGTAGAGCCTGCACTGTGTCAGGGCAGCAGCTACATAGTTGTTTGAGCACCATACAAAGGGGATCTTGACCTGGAACACATCATCGCGGTCCCTGGAATCGATGATCTCCAGCCCCCTGCGCATGAAACCGAGATACTTTTCAGAATATTCCGTACCGGACATACCGATATGTGCATGACCCAGATTTACAAAGGGATAGAACTGGTAATGGCGGGCTGTATCCTTCTCAATCCATGGCGTATGGGGCTCAAGCTCTCCCCAGTAATCGGCCTGCTCAAGGTATCTCCTTTCCCCGGTAAGGGTATAAAGCTCCCATGCCCCAAGCTGCATGTCGTCAACATAGTTGTCTTCTTCATAGAAGTACGGCGACACGTTGCATGCCGTCTGTGTGGCTCCCGGGTCTGTCAGACCGAACTCAAAGGCGTCAACAGCCCTTGCAGCCATAATCTCAGCCATATCAGGATCACTGCCGGCGAACATCTTCGCTCCCAGGGCAAAGACTGACGCGAACTTGCCTGCCGTGGAGGCAACACCCTCTGTCCTGTTCTTGAATGCTGCCAGCCCCTGTGGCTTTCCGGTCACGAAATAGACGGGCCTGTAAGGACCGAGTCCGTAATCAGCACTGTCAAGGTTAGGAAGGCGAAAACCCAAATGGTCACGGTCATCAGCCACCTGGTTATACATCACCCCGCTGTCAGGATTCATCTTCAGGAGCCACTCCAATCCCCACTTGACTTCATCAAGGATGTCAGGGATGCCATTGCTGCCGGCAGAGCCGGAGGCATCATGAGTGTCGCCGAAGATCTCAGGCGACTTCATATATGCAAACATCATCTGATAGACAGAGTTGGCCGTTGTGGCTGTGTATCTCAGGTGATCACTTGCATCATGGTATCCGCCGCGCACGTCTATGGGTGTACCCGTCATGACCGGGTGATCCACTATCATCCCGTCATGCTGATGACATGAATCGGCAAGGAAGGGATTATACCCGCAGCGCTGCTGCCGTATGTAGTTCAGGATAAAGTCTGCCGTGCCGTCATAGACGCCTGCACCGATGCGGAATGTCTCTGACCGGGTGGAGCCATATAATATATAGTATCCCCCTGGCACCTTCAGCCGGGAGAAGTCGAGCCGTGCGGCCGCTGCCATACCCCACAACGCACCGTCATAGGGAGTGGCGTTTCCTCTGAAGACAGGCCTGCCGGTAAGAGCATCATATAATGTGAATGATTTTGGCTTACCCGGCTCCGTGGAGATATATACTGCTACCTTGACTGACCCGGGAAGATATCCCAGCTGGTTGATCCTTATCCAGGAGTCGGCCTTTGTGCCTGCCAATGCAAGCAAAGCCAGAATAACTGTAAGGACGGCTCTTTTCATCTCAGTAAAGCTTTTTTATCTCAGCATCAACAAAATAGTGATTGAGTATCTGCATGTATGTATACCCGGCAGCACCCATCACGGCGGCACCTATCTGACACAGCCCTACGCCATGACCCCATCCTGCACCATGAAGCACAAAAGAAGTCTGATCATGGTCTTCAACCTTCTCCACCCAAAATGCAGAGCTGTAGAGGTGAGATTTAGAGAGAGCCTTCCTGATCTCCAGCTCCTTGCCTATGACCATACTCTTGTTATCACCGGTGATCCTGAGCCTGAAGATGCGACCGGAGGTACCCCGCTCAAGAGGTTCCAGTGCCGTTATACGTCCGAAGTCGATACCTGTCCTTTCCCTGACAAGGTCACTCAGCTCATACTGATGGTAGGTTATCGTCCACCTGAAAAAATCATTGGTCTCCTGGTCATAATTATTGAGCACCTGTGAGAGTATCTGTCTGTCTGATGTGTTACAGAAGGCATAATGGTTCGCATTTATCCATTCAACAGCATTCTCCTCGCTGGTCAGGTCGGTATCAGGTGTACCTGAATCATCAGCTGCATCAATCACCTTGCGCAGGTAAGGGTGGGTTACCGGCTCCCAGGTATTTTCGAACAGCTCGGTGGCGCCACCACAACATTTAGAATAGCGGGCGTCACAGATGAAATCATTGTACATCAGCACCTCGCCCCGGGTCTCACGTACTGCTTCCTCCACAGCTGCAGTGGAGGCTCTTGTAATGCCCTGGTAACGCTGGCAGTGGTCATCGGCACATACATCGAAATCCCTGTGATCCTCCCTGTCATACCATCTTGTGATCTCATCCTCCGTGACAAAGCTGGTGCGGTACTTCTCAACCGTATCACTCAACCGCAGGGTCTTGTCAATCTGGGCCAGCAACCAGCTCCTGGAGATGACAGCATGGGCACTGAGTAGGTCACGTGATGAAGTAGCACTCATCTCCGAGGAGATGACGCTAACCAGGTAATCCTCCAGCGGCAATATGTTTATCGCGGTCACCTCATCTCCACGCAATATGAACTTAAGGTTTCCCCTGAAGGTCTGGTCCTCATTACGCTGCCAGTGGAAGTTCACTCCTATGGTCACTGCATGAAGGGTGAAGCTGCAACTCTCAAAAGCTGACGGGGTGAGAATAACCTTCTCTCCCGGTCTTATCACCTCTGCCTCATCCCTGAACAGCAGCGTGCCATTTTCTGCCACGGCAGTGTACATGCCAGAGAGTTTTCTCTTGCCGTCTCCGGTAAGATAGTTGCCATGAAGGGTGAAGGTCAGTCCTTTCCCCGAGACTATACCCACGCTGATTTCTGGTTCGCGTTTCTCACTCATAATAAATCTTTTATAAGGGTGTTCAGGTCCTCTTCTCCAAGGCATACTTCTCCGAGTATGTCAAGTATGTCATATGCTGTGATCCTTTCGAAATCCTCCTGCCTGGGTGTTATAAAAACGCCGCCGATGTCCACCGAGGCAGGACTGAGCAATATTCTGCTTTCGCCTTCGGCGAAGTAACAGGCAGGTCTGTGGACCCTTCTGGGAATGATATGCACAGTCCAGAGATCATCAGAGCAGTAAGCCAGTATGTTCAGCATAGGCTCCGGCCTGTCCGGTTGCGTAAGGGCGAACCGTTCGCGGAACCTGCTGAAAACACTCTCCAGGGCTTCGGGATCAGTTCCCCTGAGGGTCATGATGCCACGATCATAATTCTTCCACAGCCATAGTTCCGTCTCCCCTGCCTTTGATACCAGTTGGCACAGATCCGGGTTGCCGGCATCTCTCTCAATGGGAAGAAATCCCCTGTTGCCCGCCTGAAAATGCAGGTGGTCAGGAGCTGAAGCTCCGCACTGTGGACCGTTGTAAAAGATTACGAATTCAGGAAGCGACTGTGCAAGGTGAAGCATGGTATCAAAGCTGCCGTCAATGCGTTGCGGTGTATGTAACTGGGAAACAATGGTAAGGTGGCGCGAAAAAATCGGGAAAGGGTTGATAAGTATGATATAGTCTATCCCGTACGGGATGCCCTCCTGCTCCGGGGGCCGGTTATTTTCACACAGAAAGCAGGGCCTCGATTCTATCGACCTGGCGTCAACCCTGGCTTCCGATGAGGTGATCCGTCCGGGATTGAACTGAACAGAGATTTCGTAGCCGTGAAAGAAGATGGTGCGGACCAGAACACTGTCAAGCTGGTGATAGTTGTCACGCGCCAGCTTCCACTCCCTGAGCTGGCTCTCAAACAGCTTATTAACCCTGTATGTATAATCAATCATAAAAACCTGTCATTAAATGCCTTTGTTCATCCTGATACGTGCCATCAGCTCAATTGTCCGGATCCTGTCCTTGTACAGGTTGTGTGCATTTGATTTTGTCACATCGAGCACGGCATCGGAGTTCTCATCCCACCTCCTGCAGAGATAGAGTGGTTCATAGATGCGCCCTATCCGGTAATGACGACTGACAGCCAGACCTACCGCGTAATCCTCTCCGTAACTGACATTGGGAACCCGTATCTGACGCAGGAGACGTGTGTAAAAGGCCCTGGGAGCTCCCAGTCCGTTGATCCTGAGGGCATTGTTCCGCCCGTTATCCGGCGTCCACTCCCGGTGGTCTATCAATCCGGGTGGTATTTCGTCAAGATCAAAGTTCACCATCCTGTAGGAACCCACAACCATGGCACACTGCTGCTCATGAAAGGCATCAACTATCTTCGTGATAACACCATCATCAATGTAAAGGTCATCGCTGTCAAGCTGTATGGCAAACCGGCCGCATTTATCACTGAAGACAGCCTCATTCCAGCACCCGCCAATACCGAGATCCTTCCGTTCGGGAATTATATGTACAACCCGGCTGTCTGTGGAGAATGATTTGATTTTATCAGTGGTACCGTCAGTTGAGTAATTGTCAACAATTATCAGGTTAAACCGGTACTTCGTCTTCTGGCTCAGCACTGACCTTATGGCATCACCGATTGTCTTCACCCTGTTCCTGACAGGGATGACAACGGATGCATCAAACTCAAAGTCGCCGTCATCAAACGCCACCTCCCTGAAATCAGGAGCCAGCCATCCGTTGATACATTTGAGATGATTAGTGCATGCTCTTTCCATCTCCACCTGCACAGCCCTGTTCCGTGGATCAACATAGTCAAACTGCTTCTCTCCCGTTTTGCGGGTATCAGCCTCAATCTCAGTGTATAACAGCTCCTGTATATGAACAAGGGGATATTTCTGTGATATCCTGAGCCTAAGGTCATATAAGCCCGCATAGCTGTATTCCTGGTCCATCCGGTTGCAGGCATCCCTGAATGCCACTGCATCATATAGTGTCACCGATCCGAAGTTGAAATCGTCCCGCAGGCTGCCCTGCTGGTAATCTATCACCGGGTGAGGCGCCAGGGTATCATTTTTTTTCTCGTAATAGTCAGAATAGACCATCCCGGCACCTGTATCCTCACATATCTGTGTCAGCCTTGCTATTGAATGGCTGCCCATGTCAAGAGGAAAGCCCTTGCTATAGATCAGGATATATGGGGTATCAGACAGCGAGGCCATCCTTCTTATGGCATCGGTTGATGAAAATCCGGGTGAGGTGATGTAACCGTCCACTCCGGTGGTCTGACCTCCGTCATCAGCAGGAACAGTTACCTTTGCCTCAGGCGATAATCGCTCAACATCTTCAGGTACAATTACATATACACTGCCAGCCAGCCCGGAGTGTTTCAATGAATCAGCTGTGGCTGCCACAGATCCGGTATCGGAAAAAGGCAGGAAACAGGTTACGGCTTTATCCATCTCAGTTTTGTTTAATCAGTAAAAAATCAAGTATCTGTCTCATCAGGGCATCTCTTTCCGCCTGTGAGCATATTGTCTCAAAGGGGAATCCCATTACAAAGCTCCTCACACCACCCCTGCTCATGACAGCTGCGGAGGTATTGTTTTCAGTATACCTGAAAGCGGTAACCGACTGCCTGTCAGCCGGTTCAATGGCATCCGGCGCCTCGGCGGCGTAAATCTCATCATTGTCCCCGGCATTGAATTCAAGTCTGCCGTAGAAAGCCGGTGAGGCCAGGTCCGTGGCAGTGACTCCGCCCGTCCTGACAGCATGCCCTGTTCGGGGAATGAAATGAAGCGTTCTCTTCACAACACCTGAGATACCGGTATCTGCAGCCATTACCAGGTCTGTTCCTACATAGGCTCCGGACATGAAAACGGGCAGTGCAGCATCATGCAGTTTAATAAGTGCATGGATGAACTCTGGAGTGTAGATTGTGAAGTCGCTCTTTCCCGGATCATAGGCTGACGGCGTCTTCTTTTCCTCACCAAAGATAAGGTCAACGGCACACCAGGGCCTGAGATTGAACTCATTGCCGGTGAAGACCTCATCACTTACTGAGAAGAATGATTTTCCGGCAGCCATTACAGAATGGCCGTGGAGTCGTGCGAAGTCGAAACTGTTACCCGGGATGATCCTGCCTTCGTCATCTGACCACGATGCACCCCACCCGGCGTTGTCATCATCAGTCCACGGCGATCTGCGCTCAAAATCATACTGGTCACCTGTGCTGATAAAATTATAATGATCAGCCACCCCGCGGTCATCCCACCAGGCTACCCCGGCCATGCCGTCGCGGTCAAACCATGCAGGACCTGAGACACGGTCGAAACCGTTAACAATCAATACTGTGCCGTCTGCATCCGGATTAATTCCAACGGCTAGTTCCTCGGACGGGAAGCTCTCTCCACCGTCATTTACGGCAGTAACCCTGAAACTGTATATTGTATTGTATGCGGGCAGCCCGGTCACGAATGATGTACCCGAAACAGGGGTGCCGTTGTCATATCCGTCGTTGCCTTTACGCATGTATACCCTGTAGGATACTGCTTCAGCTGTTGACTCCAGCGGATCAGCCACCGGTTGCCAGCTGAGCCTGACCTGTCTGCCGTCAACAGGTTCAACAGCGAAATGGGATACCGGCAAAGGATGGACCACATAATCACTTCCTGAAGCGTCGGCCAGGTACCGCAATATGCCCTTGTAGACGGCACGACTGACATGGAACCGGAACCGGGGATCAAAACCGTAGCGCTGATCGGCAAGGTTCTGATGTGAGAGCAGTTCAAGGAGCATGGCAGGTACATCGGGTTTGCGGGCCTCATAGTATGATTTGTCCCACATGGCTCTGCGGGTCCATTCAGGGTTGAAGAGGACCCTGATATCTTCAACTATCTGGGTCTGCACTATGTCAGTGAGATCCCTGCTTGCAAGCCTGCTGGTGCCGTCAGGGAACCTTCCCTCATTGGTGATGGTTGAATAGATGCCAAGGGTGCCGATAATTGAATCATCCGGCGTGACGCCGGCATCAGTATGAAATGCAAAGGAGAGATCAACGGGTATGCCCAAGCCCGTGCTGTCAGGCTTGCGTACGAGGTAATTAACCCATTCTGCACGTGACATATAATCATCATTGTAGTCATTTCTCCCCCGGTTTGGGGTGTAGACCAGGGTGTCTGGCATGCCGGCATACTGCAACCAGTATCTGGCAGCCTCCAGGAAGCGGGGTTTACCACTCAGCTTCCAGCTGTGCGTGAGGGTCACTGCTGCCGTATCCCCGGCAGGCTGCTTCCCGTCAGCGTTCAGCGACCACTGATTGGAGGTTCTCCTTCCTGAAGGCCTGCGTGCCACAGTACCCATCCCCCCTCCGAAACGGACCGCATCAACCAGGGCATCGGAACCATCTGATCCTGTAACGGTCACCGAACCCCTGCCGGCATCAGCGCCCCTGTTGAAAAGAAATGAACCCAGCCAGATCCATGTGCTGCCACCAAGCGACTGGTCAACAGTGAACTCTGTATCTCCCCCTGTGTGGGTCACGCGTACCTTCACCTTACCACTGTAGCCGGCAAACCGGGGATATGATATAGTCACACCGTACCACCCCCGCTCAGGTATATCGGGGATATAGAGTGCTGATCCGCCCGTGATCCTGAGTGATGTGCCCATCATGAAAGGATTATCGCCTGTGAAAAGGGTGTCCCTGAGAATAAATCCCGGGCCTGAACCGGTCACCTCTGCAGGTGGCTGCAGCGTGAATGCAGAGGCTCCGCTGGAACGATCATTGTCAACAATGACCTCGTTCACCTGCAGGTCACGCTCCCGGGGCAGAAACACCGTGGCACCTGAATTTTCAAGCATCGGCACCAGGTAAGGAACCACATATGCCATCACAGACAGATCCTCCACGCTGCCGAAAAGCTTTGCCCGCTGCCACTCCCATCTGTCAAGCGGCTGGTCAAAATAGTACCCGTGACTGTGCCATAAGGCTATGTACCTGCCATCCAAACCCTTCCCCAATGATCCGGAACCCGTCCTGTTAACCAGAACAGGTCTCTCACTGACAGCCGGCATGATCCGTCCGGCATCCTCCGGCATAATATGCCTGAAATAATTCGGTATCAGACTCTCAAGGCTGAAACCGTTACTGTACATGTTTAAGGTATAACCGGCAAATTTTTTGCCCAGACTGTTTCTTAAAGAATTAACAAGAAGGGTATGGGTATCCTCCCTTATCGGATTATATGACGATGTTACAGGGAAATAGATATTTACCTCCCTTTTCGCTTCATCAACCCTGATTGAATCTATCCTGAACAGCTCCGGCATCGTACTTCCGTCGACGGGGCTTACCCATCTCTCCAGCCTGGTGTCAGCCATGCGCTGCGCCCTGGCCGGCTTCTGTGATGATGCAGGCTGACCGGCGATCAGCATCATCGTTGCAATTAACAGTAAATAAGGGGGATGTGATATTCGCATTTCCGGAAAGATTTTGCTGAATATAGTAATAATGACTCAAAAGTAGAAAGTTTTTTAAAATATGTCATACATCTGACAAAAAACTGATTATTTCAATTTAATTATTTACATTTGTTATGGCGTAGTAGTCATAAGGAAGTCGCAATCCGCGAGTCTTTCTTATAACCTATTGATCAAAAAATAATAAGTCATTTTTTAACGCAGATGATACTGATTGCTGACAGTGGCTCGACGAAGACCGAATGGAGAGCGGTGGATGGCGGCAAGGCGGGGAAGTCATACATCTCCTCAGGCATAAATCCTTTCTTTGTAACCGGAGATAAGATAGTTGATCTTCTGGGCAAAGAGATGCCAGAGATGAAGGATAGCCGGGTCAACCGCATTTATTTCTATGGTACCGGAGTGAGCAACGCCGCCAAGGCTGAGATTGTCAGGGGAGCTCTTGCTGCCTTCTTCCGGACTGATGACCTCTTTATAGGCAGCGACCTGTTAGGGGCTGCACGTTCACTCTGTCAGGGTGAGCCGGGAATAGCGTGCATTATAGGTACGGGGTCAAACTCCTGTTATTATGACGGCAAGAGCATAGTATCAAACGTGTCGCCCCTGGGGTATATCCTTGGCGATGAGGGCGGAGGAGCCGTAATAGGCAGGAAGCTGGTTGCCGGTGTGCTGAAGAAGCAGCTTCCCGGCATAGTTATAGAGAATTTTTTCAAGACCTGGTCATACACCCCCGCCGAGATTCTTGACAATGTATATAATATGCCTTTCCCGAACCGGTTCCTGGGACAGTTCACAAGGTTCATTGCTGATAATATCCATGTGCCTGAGCTGCAGGTGATGATCACCTCGAGCTTTGACGAGTTCATCACCCGTAATGTGCTCTCCTACCCCGAGGCAAGAAAATATCCGGTTCACTTCACGGGCAGTATCGCATATCATTTCCGGCCATTCCTTGAGGAGCTGCTAAATAAACACAGGCTGCAGCCGGGGGTCTTCACTCTCACCCCGATGGAGGATCTTGTGCGGTACCATATTCAAAATCCAGACATTTAACAAAATGAGCAAACAGGCTTATACAAAACATGACATTAGCATAACAGAATTGCCTTCCAATTTCGAGGATCTTGATAAGATGGCTGTCAATGAGTTGCTGGCCAATATCAATCATGAGGATGCCAAGGTGCATGTTGCGGTCAGAAAGGCTATCCCGCAGGTAGAGAACCTTATCAATCAGATCCTGGTCAGGATGCAGAAGGGAGGAAGGCTGTTTTACCTCGGGGCAGGCACCAGTGGAAGGCTTGGGGTGCTTGATGCTTCCGAGATACCCCCCACATTTGGTGTTCCTGATACGGTAGTCATCGGTCTTATTGCCGGTGGTGAAACGGCACTGCGCAAGGCAGTGGAATCGGCAGAAGACGATACCACCAAGGCATGGAGTGAGCTGGAGATATTCAATATCAACACCAAAGATTCAGTAATAGGCATTGCTGCCTCAGGCACAACGCCATATGTAATAGGCGGGTTGCAGAAAGCAAGAGAGAACGGCATACTGACAGGATGCATCACCTGTAATCCCAAGGGACCCGTTGTACAGGCGGCCGAGTACCCGATAGTTGTAGTGGTGGGCCCTGAGTTCGTTACTGGCAGCACCAGGCTGAAGGCAGGGACAGCCCAGAAGATGGTTCTTAATATGATCACCACTACATTAATGATCAAACTCGGACGGGTGAAGGGGAACAAGATGGTTAACATGCAGCTGACAAACAAGAAGCTGATAGAGCGGGGTACAAGGATGATTGTGGAAGAATTGAATATCCAGAGAGAAGCTGCACGCATACTGCTGATGGAGCAGGGCTCAGTAAAAAAAGCCCTGGAATTCTACAGGGAAAATTATAAATAATATCATACATCATAGTTTCATAACTATCATGATCTGAAATAAAACACCCGCTATGACAAACGATGTCTTCAGTAAAATAGGATCAGGACTCACTCTCAGCCAGAAAATTGAGAGGAGGATAGAGGAAGGTATAAGACAGAAAAAGTTGGTGCCCGGCTCCAAGCTGCCAACAGAGAAGGAGCTCTGCGCCCAGTTCGCTGTCAGTCGCACTGCCCTCAGGGAAGCCCTCAGGCGCCTCAGCGCACGGGGATTGATAGATATCCGCAAGGGAAGCGGGATGTATATCTCCGAGCTGAAGATAGAGGATGCAATCAACTCACTCCATCTCTTCTATGACCTGCGGTTCAACTCCGATCTCATTCTGCAGATAATAGAGGTGCGCCGCCTCTTTGAACCCGAGGTAGCCCGGCTGGCAGCCCGCAACTGCACAGATGAAGATATACGAACACTGCAGAAAAACCAGCATGACCTGGAAAAATGCAACCCTGACAATACGCAGCTGGAGGTTGATCTTATCAACCGCTTCCACATGAACCTCTCAAAAGCTACTGGAAACCCCATCGTAATAATAAGCCTCGAACCAATTTACTCACTCCTCCCGCGCATGAGGAATCTCATTTACGGCAACATCGAGGGAGAAAAGGAGTATACCATGAAATACCAGAGCGAACTGCTTGAAGCCCTGAGGGGTAAAGACAGCCAGAAGGCGTACGAGGTTTCCGTGACTCTCCTGGAGCGCAATATGGAGATCTACAAGAAATATTTCAAGGCTACCTGAGCCTCCTTCCCTCCGAATGCATGCCTAGCAGGATAATACTTGCCGCACTCATTCTCCTGTTGACCTGCCAGGGAGCAACAGCCCAGGGACAGGAGCCCCTGTTCGTGGGAATACACCAGGCAGAGAGTGAATACTATTCCCGTGTTTACAGTAACGTCATTCCCACGGGAGAAGCCTCTCCTGAAAAGCCGGTGATGCTCAAGAGCAGGAAGGATGGCGAGCCTGCCTTCATGGTTTACGGCTGGCACCCCTACTGGGCAACCTCAACGGCATATATTTATTATGACTATGATGTACTGACCCATATTGCTCATTTCAGCTATGAGGTTGACACTGCCACGGGCGCCTATACCACAATCAGGGGATGGGACACCACCCCGCTGATTAACTACGCCCACCAGAGAGGAGTGAAGGTGATGCTCACAGTCACCAACTTCGGGTCAGAGCAAAATATCAAGATCCTGACTGACACCGTAAAGCAGTGGACCCTTATCAATACCGTGACCTCACTGCTGAAGTCGCGCAGTGGCGACGGCGTCAACTTCGACTTTGAGATTGTACCTGCCTCAATGAAGACGAATATGGTAGACTTCTGCAGGCGTGCCGTCAGTGGCATAAAGAAAGAACTGCCGCAGGCGGAGATCTCACTGGCCACCCCTGCTGTCAACTGGTCTGACGGATGGGATCTGCTGGCCCTGGCAGAAATATGCGACTATCTCATCATGATGGGGTATAACTATTACTGGAGCAGCTCAGCAACAGCCGGGCCGGTCGCACCGCTTGCGGGTGAAAACTACAACATCACCCGGAGCATACAGGAGGATTATCTTGGCGACGGAGTACCTGTATCAAAACTGCTTCTCGGGATGCCATGGTACGGGTATGACTGGCCGGTGACAGGCAGTGCAAGAAAGGCAACAACCACCGGAACGGGCACATCCCGGACATATATCTCAACCATAAACCTGGTTACCAGCCATGGCAAGATCTTTGACAGCCAGACAAGCGTCCCGTGGATGAGCTACCAGAGCGGCACCCAATGGAGACAGATGTGGTTTGAGGACAGCCTGAGCCTGCTGCTGAAGGCCAATTATGCCAAAACGGGCAACCTGGCCGGCGTGGGTATATGGGCTCTCAGCTATGAGGCAGGCAGACCTGAACTGTGGAACGGATTAAAGGCAGTGATAGCAGGAACGGTCTCATCGGATGGCAATCCGGCAATGCCCGGATCAGGAGACAGTGAGATCCTGAGCATAATTCCTAACCCGGCAAAGGAGAAGGCGCTGGTAAGCTGTTACATCTCCCGGCCCTGTGAGATGAGCATTGCCATCTATGACACGGGCGGAAGGCTTGTTGATGTGACAGAACATGGCATCCTGCCACCGGGAATAATGACATCAACAATAGATGCGGAAAAGCTGGCTCCAGGCATCTACTTCTGCGTACTGAACACCGGTAAAGGCAGATCTGTACGGAAATTTGCAGTCACCGGAAATTAAATAACTCAACATTATGAAAAGAACAGTACTGGCCATAATTATGGCCATCAGCCTCCAGTCAGTCAACGGACAGATGCAGCAGCAGGCCGTGGGCGGACAAAAACACCAGCTAACAGACGAACAAATACACCAGGCAACAGACGAACAAATTCAGCAGGCCATTGAGAGGATAAGCGTGGAGTATGACATGATGGGTCTGTCGGTTATTGCCGTATGTGACGGGAAGATAGCCGGTGAGTGGTACGCCGGGCTGAGAGATTACGAACGGAATCTGCCGGTCAACAAGAATACCAAATATCGCATCGCCTCTATCTCCAAGTTCGTCATGACCACGGCAATGATGAAGCTGTGTGATCAGAAGAGGCTGGACCTTGACGAAGATGCGGGCAACTACCTGGGATTTCCCCTGAGGAACCCGAACCATCCCGAAACGCCCATCACCGTCAGGATGCTCCTGCTTCACACCAGTTCAATAAACGAAGGTACCGGTTATGATGAGTTCCTGATGGCCACATACAACAACGTAGGTGCTCCTCCCTCATTCAGCGAGCTTCTGGTCCCGGGAGGCAGATATTATACAGATAACATGTGGAGAAAAGAGGGTCCGGGTGAATACTACACCTATTGCAATGCCAATTTCGGGCTGGCCGGGACAATCATTGAAAGGATCACCGGTCAGAGGTTCGAGACATTCATCCAGGAGAACCTCTTCATCCCCATGAAAATAACCGGCTCCTATATCTCCGAGGGTATTGCTGACATAAATAACCTGGCAGTGATATACCGAAGGGAGGATAGCCGGTGGATGGCTCAGACTGATAATTACAGTGGCTTAATGTCAGCACCCCGTGATTTTTCCGGTTATGTCACAGGAACCAACGCAGCAGTCTTTTCGCCTCAGGGCGGACTGAGAATCTCTGCCGCAGAACTGGCACGGATTATGATACTTCACATGAACAAAGGAAAATATGAAGGCAAGCGTATCATTTCAAAAAGGAGTATCAGGCTGATGCACAGGGCACAATTTATAAGCACCGGCACCAACAGTGATAATGAGGGCGTACGCACCGGCAACCGCGGTCTGAGTGTTCAGATACTGCCCGAATCGGCCTCCGGCAGCATCCTTCCGATAGGTTCTCATTTTCTGGGACACTCTGGATCAGCCTACGGATTAATCTCCGACTTCTACTTCGATCCGAAAGGAAAATATGGCTTCATTTTTATTACAAACGGCATGGGCAAAGCTCCGGAGAAGGGCTCTTCGGGCTCTTTCTATAACTTCGAGGAGGCCCTGATCAAAGCCCTGCAGGAAAACTCTGCAATGCCGTGCAAATAAATGTAGGAATTCCTGTATAAAATATTTAGCTTTCGGTTTGCTGACCATATGTCAGCGAATTGTAAATCCATAGAATAATGAATACTTCTCCTTATATAATTCTCCGCATAATGTTCAGAATATTAATAATTTGCCTGATTATGACAGCATCCTGCTCTTCTCCTGAAAAACTACTGAAAAGCGACAAAGGTGACCGGATCTTTTTTGGCAACAAGGGTGGATTCACAAATATGAGTACCGATTTTGTGCTTTTCGAAAACGGAAGTATTTGCAGGCTGAAAAATGACAACGTTATAAAAACAGGAAAGATCAGCAGGGAAGAGGTAAGGGAAATTGAAGCAATCCTTGAAGAAATGAACTTCATGTCGCTGAACACAGACGAACCGGGGAACATGACCTATTATGTAAGTTTTGTCCGTGGCGACTCCCGGAACGCGGCACAGTGGTCAGACCACGACCGTAATCCTCAGCTTAAGGAGCTTTATGTCAGACTAATGAACCTGGTAAGAGAATAATAATGAATAAATACCTGATATTACTGTTTTTGGTTTTGCCGGGATTGGCAGCCAGCGGGCAGGCTAACGAATTCAAAACAAAGGAAAAGAAGAGCGGAATACCGGTAATAGATATGCAGGCTGCACACCTGCAGCCAGTCTCTTCGGGCAGGACGGCTTCCCCTTCAGGAGCTTCTCAGATTAAGACCCTCGTGCAGCCTGTGTTATCCGGGAGCAAAGAGCGTGCAACAAAGATAATAAGGCATAAAGGACGCACAGTTTTTATTGAGAAAGAGAGAGCGGAGACAAAGGCTGCGCCGGAGGAGAGGCTCTACAGGTTTCTGGATGAGACAAAAGCCTGGTCCGGCATCGATGACCCCAGGGAGTCATTTAAGATAGCAGACATCAGGACAGACGGGCTGGGTATCACGCATATCCGTACCGTTCAGCAGTTCAGGGGAGTGGATATCTACGGCGCTGAGGCAACCATTCATCTCGATGGCACCAGGGAACGGTTCACAGGCGCTTTTCACAGCCCTGACAGGAATACGAAGACCACCCCTTCAGTGAGTGCCGCCACAGCAGTCCGGAAGGTGATCAATGATGTCAGCGTGGAGACTGTTTACAGGCAGCTCTCCCAAAAAGAGCAGGATATACTTGATTATTCGGCCCCTTCACCGTCACTTGTGCTTTATTCAACCGGTGAGGATAATTACAGGCTGGCATGGGCCGTAACAATAAGACCAAACTTTATTGAGGAGTGGAAATACTTTATTGATGCCGCCAGCGGTGAGATCATACATAAGTTCAATAACACATGCTCTGACGGGCCTGTCACAGCCCAGGCATATGACCTTAACAATGTGCTTCAGACAATCAGCACATACCTGGAGTCAGGCATGTATTACCTTATAAATATTTCTGAATATATGTTCAACAGGGCCACTGATGAGGGAGCTATCCTGACACTTAACGCCAATAACACCTCCACATCTGACCTGGACTACAGCTATGTTGCTTCGTCAGACAACACATGGTCTCAGAAAAACGCGGTCTCTGCACATAACCATGCCACACTGGCTTACAGGTATCTATGGAATACTTTCGGCCGCAACTCTGTTAACGGACGGGGAGGAAACATCATCTCTTTCGTAAATGTGGCCGAAGATGACGGCACCTCAATGGAAAATGCATTCTGGAACGGTAAGGCTGTCTTCTACGGCAACGGCGGCAGCAGCTTCTACTCACTTGCAGGGGCACTTGATGTGGCCGCTCACGAACTGGGGCACGGAGTGGTATCAAATACCGCGAACCTTGAATATTACGGACAGTCAGGCGCCATTAACGAATCGTACGCCGATATCTTCGGCTCAATGGTCGACAGGGATGACTGGCGCATAGGCGAAGACATAACCAGAACCTCATACTCCCCGTCGGGAGCACTGAGAGATATGGCTGACCCTCACAACGGGGGCACATCTCTAAGTCAGCCATACTGGCAGCCAAAAAGTGTTTCCGAGATGTACACCGGCAGCCAGGATAACGGCGGGGTGCACATAAACAGTAGCATTGGGAACCATGCCTATTATCTCTATGCCACAGCCGTGACAAAGGAAAAAGCTGAGCAGGTCTTCTACAAGGCATTGACTGATTACCTTACAATGACCTCAAAGTTCATCGATTTCAGGATCGCTGTGGTCCAGGCAGCATCTGACCTGTTCGGGGCATCATCAACCGAAGTCACGAAGGCTGAGGAAGCATTTACGGCTGTGGGCATCCATCAGGAGGAACAGATCGAAAAGATACAGGATTATGCTGTAAATGCCGGAGAGGAGTTCCTCCTGAACTATAACACCAGTTCATCTTATGCGGGAACATTATACAGGACATCGGGTGCGGGTGACGCTTCCCTTACCTCAACGGAAATGAAAGGCAAGGTCAGTGTGACTGATGACGGTTCACTTGCAGTATTTGTATCCACCGACAGCAAGCTGAGAGGACTATCGCCTGATAATGTGTCAGATCCGGGTGAATTTATTATTTCGAATCAGGAGGTATGGGATAATGTTGCCATCTCAAAAGACGGAAACAGAATAGCAGCAATAAGCATCTACATTGACACGGCAATATATCTCTTTGACTTCGGGGGAGCAGTGGTGCGTGACACTGTCTTCAAACTCTACAATCCCACAACAAGCCACTATAACACTACTGCCGGCGGCGTATTGTATGCCGATGCCATTGAATTCGACATTACCGGTCAGTACCTTGTCTATGACTCCTATAACGAACTCACCTCTTCTACCGGTGAAGACATCGGATACTGGGATATCGGTATTATTAATGTATGGGACAACAATGAGAATGACTGGGGTGACGGCTCTATTTCCAAATTATACGGTTCCCTTCCTGAGGATATCAGTATAGGCAATCCGGTCTTCTCAAAAAACTCACCCTGGATCATCGCATTCGATTATATTGATG